>JANMWM010000319.1:0-18354 GCA_031394005.1 Sphingomonas sp. | reverse complement strand
GCCATAGGTCGAGCCCCAGCCGACGACCGCGAGCGTATCGGTCGCCTCGCCCAGCGTGATTTCCTGGTCGGGGATGCTGTCGGCGATGCCCGCGACCTTGGCGATACGGGTGCGGGTCATTTCGGCATGGGCTTCGGCAGAATAGTCGATGTTGCCGGATCCCGGTGCCTTCTCGATCCCGCCGATGCGATGCTCGAGCCCGGGGGAACCGGGTTTGATCCACGGGCGGACATTCTCGGCATTGCGGGCGTAGGGCAGGACCCCCTCGCCTGTCGCCGGCGGGTCGGTGTGGAAGGCGACCGGGAACGGCGCGTAGGTTGCCATGTCGGGGACTTTCCACGGCTCGGCAGCGTTGGCGATATAGCCGTCGGAGAGCAGCAGCACCGGCGTCATATAGCGTACCGCGATGCGGCACGCCTCGATCGCGCAGTCGAATGCGTCGGACGGCGAGCGGCAGGCAATGACCGGAATCGGGGCGTCGCCGTTGCGACCATAAACCGCCTGGTAAAGGTCGGACTGCTCGGTCTTGGTCGGGAGGCCGGTCGAGGGGCCGCCGCGCTGCGAGTTGACGATGACGAGGGGAAGTTCGGTGATGAAGGCGAGGCCCATCGCCTCGCCCTTGAGCGCGATGCCGGGGCCCGAGGAGGAGGTGATGCCGAGTTGACCGGCATAGGAGGCGCCGATCGCCGAGCAGATTGCGGCGATCTCGTCCTCGGCCTGGAAGGTGGTGATCCCATATTCTTTCAGGCGGCTGAGGTGGTGAAGCAGCGGCGACGCCGGGGTGATCGGGTAGGAGCCGAAGAACATCGGCAATCCGGCAAGCTGGGCGCCCGCGACGAGGCCGACGGCAAGCGATTCGGCGCCGGTGACCGTGCGGTAGAGCCCGGGCTCGGCGGGAGCGGCGGGGATGTGGTGCTGGCGGACCGACGCGCCGATCTCGACCGTTTCACCATAGGCGTGACCGGCGTTGAGCGCGGCAATGTTCGCTTCGGCGAGGGTCGGGGCTTTTGCGAACTTGGTGGTCAGCCAGTCGACGATCGGCTGGCGGTCGCGGTCGAACATCCACAGCGCGAGCCCAAGCGTCCACATGTTCTTGCAGCGCAGCGCTTCCTTGTTGCCGAGCCCGAACGGCTTGACCGCGTCCATCGTCAATTGGGAGATGTTGAACTTGACCAGCTGCCAGCGGGCGAGGCTGTCGTCCCCGAGCGGGTCGGCGATGTATCCGGCCTTGGTCAGGTTGCGGGCGGTGAATTCGCCTTCGTCGGCGATGATCAGCCCGCCATCGCGCAAGCTGGCGACGTTCGTCTTGAGCGCCGCCGGGTTCATCGCGACGAGCACGTCGGGCTGGTCCCCCGCGGTGTCGATCGCGGTCGAGCCGAAATTGATCTGGAAGGCCGATACGCCGAAGGTCGTCCCCTGCGGGGCGCGGATCTCGGCGGGAAAATCGGGGAAGGTGGCGAGGTCGTTGCCGGCCAGTGCGGTCGACAAGGTGAACTGCCCGCCGGTGAGCTGCATGCCGTCGCCGCTGTCACCGGCGAAACGGACCACGACCGCTTCGGGGTTCGGGTGGGCATTCGCCTCTTCGGGCGTCAAAAGGTGCGTCGCCGACGCCATTCGCAAAATCCTCGAGACTAAACTTTCCTGAAGGGACAATAGGCGCGCAATGCTGCGGGTTCCAGCGTTAAGCCACTTGGGCGGCGACGAAGCAGCCTTTATGCATGGCGCGTCGATAGAGGAGAAGATGTGACCAATTACCCGATCCGCGACGATGTGAAAGCCTTCCTCGACGCCGTGGCGGCGTCGGGTCGCCCCGCCGTCCATGAGCTCAAGCCGACCGTCGCGCGCGCCGGATTCAAGGCGATGCGCGAGTTTAGCGATCTCGATGTCGGCGAGCTGGCGGTGATGCGCGACCTGCGCGCTGGCGGCGGCGCGGGCGAGATCGACGGGCGGCTTTACGACGCGCGCGAGGAGCGTGGGCCGGGGCCGGTAGTGGTGTTCTTCCACGGCGGCGGGTTCGTCATCGGCGACATCGACACGCACGAGCCGCTGTGCGCAGAGATGGCACGCATGCTCGACCTGCCCGTCGTGTCGGTCGATTACCGGCTGGCGCCAGAAGCCCCCTTCCCCGCCGCGCCCGAGGACTGCATCGCTGCGGCGCGGTGGATTGCAGCCAATGGCGCGAGCTTCGGGCGCGAGGCGACCGGGCTGGTGGTGTCGGGCGACAGCGCGGGGGGCAATCTGGCGGTGGTCACCGCGATGGCCCTGCGCGATGCGCCGGCCGCGGTGCCGGTGGTGGCGCAGGCGCTGCTCTATCCGGTCGTCGAGCGAATTCGCCCCGAGGGCAGCGCGCGCGATTTTTCCGAGGGGTTTTTGCTGACGAAGGACGCGATGCTTTGGTTCGACGCGCAATATCGAGCAAAGGACGATGATTTCAGGGCGCATCCGTTGTCGGCCGACCAGACGGGGATGCCGCCGACCGTGGTGATGACCGCCGGGCTCGACCCGCTGCGCGATCAGGGCCGGCGCTATGTCGCGGCCTGTGCCGAGGTGGGGATCGAGGCGCATTATCTTGAAGCGGTCGGAAATATCCACGGCTTTGCCTGCATCCGCCGCGCGATCCCGTCGAGCCAGGGAGATGTTAAGCGGTTTCTGGCGCATCTGAAAGTAATGGTGAGCGCGTGACCGACGATCATCTTTATCGCCGCGGCGTGGGCGTGATGCTGCTCAACTTCGAGGGCCAGGTGTGGGTCGGGCGACGGATCGATTATACCGACGAGGCGTGGCAGATGCCGCAGGGCGGGATGAACAAGGGCGAGGCGCCCTGGGACACCGCGCTGCGCGAGCTGGAGGAGGAGACGGGGATACCGCCGCACCTCGTCGAGCGGATCGCCGAATGCCCCGAGCGGCTGAAGTATGACCTTCCCCCCGAGCTTCGCCGGAGTTTGTGGAAGGGCAAGTGGAAGGGGCAGTTACAGGACTGGTACCTGTGCCGCTTCCTCGGTGACGACCGTGACGTGAACATCGCGACGAAACATCCCGAATTCAACGACTGGAAATGGGTCGAACCGGCGCTGCTGCCCGAGCTGATCGTACCGTTCAAGCGCGACCTGTACCGCGACCTGTTGCGGCATTTCGGGGTGCATTTCTGATCGGTGTGGCGTTGCTTGGCGCGGCGCGGTAGAGCGAGCAAATGGGGCAATTATCTGCAATCGAACGGGCCGCGGTTGAGGCTGCGGGCGCGGCGGCGATGCTGCCGCAGGTCGAGGCGTGGGCGCTGATCAATTCGGGATCGCGCAATCTGGCCGGGCTGGCCGATGTGGCGGCGCTGCTGAGTGACGCGTTTGCGATCCTACCGGGTGAACTGGTGATGCTCGACGCGGCGCAGGTCGAGGCGGTCGATGCCGCAGGCAAGACTTATGAGATTGAGCACGGGCGTAACCTTCATTTGACCGTGCGGCCCGGGGCGCCGGTGCAGCTGCTGCTCACCGGCCATTATGACACGGTGTTCGGGGCGGACCATGCCTTTCAGTCGCTGACCTGGCTCGAGGAAGGCGTGCTTGGCGGGCCGGGGGTGGCGGACATGAAGAGCGGAATCGCGGTGATGCTTGCCGCGTTGAGCGCAATCGAGGACAGTCCGCTCGCCTCGCGGCTCGGCTATGAAGTGGTGCTTAATTCGGACGAAGAGGTCGGCTCACCGGGATCGGCGACAATGATCTCCAAGGCGGCGCGAGGCAAGCGTGCAGCGCTGACCTATGAGCCCGCCGCGCTGCCCGACGGGACGCTGGCTGGGGCACGGCCGGGGAGCGGAAATTTCTCGTTCGTGATTGCCGGAAAGTCGGCGCACGCCGGGCGCAATCCCGAGAACGGGCGCAACGCGGTGGTTGCGGCCGCGGATCTCGCGCTGCGGCTGGCCAAGGCCAAGGGACCGCTGCTGTCGGTCAATGTCGCCCGGGTCGATGGTGGCGGGCCGAACAATGTCGTCCCCGACAGCGCGGTGCTGCGCGTCAATCTGAGGCCGGCGACGGTCGAGGACCAGGCGCGCGCGCAATCGCTGATCGACGCGGCAGTGGCGATGGTCGCCGCCGAGCATGAGGTGGCGATCAACGCCCACGGCAGCTTCGCGCGCCCCCCTAAGCCGATGACGGCGGCGGCGGAGCAACTATTCGGGCTCGTTAAACAGGCCGGCGCCGACCTTGGCCAGGCGATCGGCTGGCAACCGACCGGGGGGGTGTGCGACGGCAATAATATCGCGGCGTGCGGGGTCCCGGTGATCGACACGATGGGCGTTCGCGGGGGTAAGATTCACTCGATAGAGGAATATCTGATTGTCGACAGTTTGGCCGAGCGCGCGGCGCTTTCGGCGGTGACCTTGTTGCGGCTGGCGGGGGAAGGGGCGTGAACCCGACCTTCCGCGTCCGCCCTGCCGGCACTGGTGACTTCGCCGCGGTCTATGAAATGGCCAAGCTCACCGGGGGGGGATTCACCAACTTGCCCGCCGACAAGAAGACGCTGATCAACAAGATCGCATGGTCGGGCGAAGGGTTCGCACGAAGCGAGGAAGAGAAGCGGGGCGATTTGTACCTGTTCGTTCTTGAGGACCCGGCGCGCGAGGTCATTCGCGGCACTTGCCAGGTGTTCGGCGCAGTCGGGCTCGACCGGCCGTTCTACAGCTATCGAATTTCCACGCTGACCCAGCACAGCCAGGAGCTTGGCAAGACATTCCGCAATGAAACCCTGAACTTGTCGACCGATCTCGAGGGATCGTCCGAGGTCGGTGGGCTGTTCCTCCACCCGCATGAGCGCGCCGGGGGGCTCGGGCTGCTGCTGGCGCGGAGCCGATACATGTTCATCCGCGCGAACCGCCAGCGGTTCGGCGACCTCGTGCTGGCCGAGCTTCGCGGGGTGATGGACGAAAGCGGCAATTCGCCCTTCTGGGACGCACTCGCCGGGCGCTTTTTCGGGCTCAACTTCCCCGAAGCCGACGCGTTCAACGCGGTTCATGGGACGCAGTTCATTGCCGACCTGATGCCCAAGACACCGATCTATACCGCGATGCTGCCCGAAACGGCGCGCGCGGTGCTTGGCCATCCCCATCCGACGGGTCGCGCGGCGCTGCGCATGCTCGAGGGCGAGGGATTTAAGTTCGACCGCTATATCGACATTTTCGATGGCGGACCGACGGTGACCGCCTCGACCGACGAGATCCACACGATCCGCTCGGCACGCGACTTGAATGTCACCGAGATCGAAGACGGCGGCTCACATCAGGTAATTGCAGCGGCGGGGCGGTTGAAGGACTTCGCGGCCTGTTATGCCAGTATCCGCTACGATGAGGGCGACGGCGCGGTGATCGACCCCGCAGCCGCCAAGCTGCTCGGGATCGGCGTTGGCGACCGCTTCGCGGCAGTGGCGCGATGATTCGTGAAATAAATTTCGACGGGATCATCGGCCCGAGCCATAATTACGCCGGCTTAAGCCTCGGCAACCTCGCCTCGGCGCGCAACGCCGGGGCTGTGTCGCAGCCTCGCGCTGCGGCGCTTCAGGGGCTCGACAAGATGCGCGCCAATTTGGCGCTCGGGCTCGCACAGGGGCTATTCGTGCCGCCGCTGCGCCCCGCGCACGACTGGCTTGCGGCGCTCGGGACGACGATCGGGGCCGCCGAGCCGGAGCTTGCCGCCAACGCGATGTCGGCCTCTTCGATGTGGGCGGCGAACGCCGCGACGGTCTCGCCCGCGCCCGATACGGGCGATGGCAAGTGCCACCTGACCGTCGCAAACCTGCGATCGATGCCGCACCGCAGCCATGAGTGGGGCGCGACGCTGGCGCAGCTGCGGCTGGCGTTCGCTGACGGGGCATTCGCGGTCCACGGTCCGGTGCCCCCGGCGTTCGGCGACGAGGGCGCGGCGAACCACATGCGGCTGGCGCGGGCGCATGGCGAGCCCGGGGTCGAGCTGTTCGTCTATGGCACCACCGGTGGACCCTTCCCCGCCCGCCAGCATATCGAGGCATCCCGCGCAGTGGCGCGGCTCCACCGGCTCGATCCGGCGCGCACTCATTTCGTCGAGCAGTCCGAAGCAGCGATTGCGGCGGGGGCGTTCCACAATGACGTGGTCGCGGTCGCTAATGGCCCGCTGCTGTTCGCGCACGAGGAGGCGTTTGCGCGGCGCGACGAGGTGGCGGCGTTGGGTGCGGCGAATAACTTTGAGCTGCTCGAGGTGCCGGCGAGCGAGGTCAGTCTGGCGGACGCGATTTCATCCTACCTATTCAACGCCCAGTTGGTGACGCTGCCGACGGGCAAGATGACGCTGATCGTCCCAACCGAGGCGCGCGAGACGGCGAGCGTGTGGGGCTGGCTCGAACGCCACCTCGCCTCGAGCGGCGCGATCCACAAGGTCGAGGTGGTCGATGTGCGCCAGTCGATGGCCAATGGCGGCGGGCCGGCGTGCCTCAGGCTGCGCGTGGCGTGCGATCCAGCTACGGTCGATCCGCGCTTCCTGGTCGACGATGCCAAGCTCGATCGACTGGCCGAAATCGTTGGTAGCCATTGGCCGGTGGAGATTGCGGTTGCGGATCTTCAGTGCCCCCCGCTCGTCGCCGAAATCGAGCATGCCCGGGGAGCGCTGCTCGAAACACTCGATCTGGGCCAGCTGGCGTCGGGTTAATTGACATTTAACCATCAGGTTTAATGCAAGAATAGCGGAACCGCGCGTTTGGCACGACGTTTGCTTAACCTATGGCGATGCGTTTTTTATCCAAGTCGCGCTTCAAGCGCCTGTTCACCATCAAGACGCGGTTCGAAGCGTTTCTGGTCATTTACGCCATCGCGCTTGGCGCCGTCGAACGCGGTCGCCACTATCTGGAAATCTATCCAGGATGGAGCGGCTGGATGCTCGCCTGCGCCTGCACCGGGGTGGTGTTCGTCGGCGGGGCCAAGCTTCTCGACGCGGTGGGGCTCGAGTCGGCTCCTGGCCGAGCGCCCCTGCGCCGGGCGCGACACGTCAGTCGTAATCGACCCAGGTCACGCCCGCTTCGTTCCGGTTCAAGGTCAGCGATTTCACTTCGCAAAGATTGACCCCGCCCCACACTGGTTCGCTCTTGTCCTCGAGCGTGACCTTTAAGTCGAACGCGCAATCGAGATCGGCGAAGGGCGAGGTGGCCCTCATGCCCTTGGCCGGCTTGGACGGGGTGGCGGCGAGCGGCTGCCAACTCGTCGTGCCAGTGCGGCGAATGTAGAGGTTGAAGATCGTCTGCCCGGTGTTGTTGACCAGGTTCAGTCCACTCGCCCCCCGACCAGCAAGAAGCGGTGCCGGCGCGGCGGCCAGCGTGGTCATGAGCAGCAGGCGGAGCAGCCGGGTCATACCGCGAGCATATCGCTGACCGGGCCGAAATTCAATTTAAAGCAACAAGGCCGGCACGCCTGTTAGACGCACCGCTATTCGGTCAGGCGGCGTGACGCGAAACCCACTCGGGCTTCGAACCGTGCATGGTGGTAAACATCGCGCCTTGGCGATAACTCTCCTTCAGCGGCAGCGCGGTCGCGCAGAACCCGCATTCGGCAAGCGAGCGCCCGACATACCAGTGGGTGCGCCCGCAACCGGGACAATGATTGACCTCATTTTCGCGGTAGACGGCATGGTAGCCGCGCTTGGCGGGATCGAATTCCCGGATATTTGCAATCGGCATGTCCGTTATCTCCACAGGCTTTAGCGCTTCAACGAGCGATGAGTCGTTCGGTTTCGTCGATGATCCGTTTCACTGCCGCTGTCACTCGTGCGCAACAACACTGTCCCGTTCCGGAACGGAATTGACTTTTTGAGCCTGCCCGCCGCGCGTTAACGGTTCGTTAGACAAAGGAGGTCAAGCTCTCGGATGGACTAAAGTTGCGGCCAAGGAGGTGGCACCGTGGAATCGAACCAGCGTTATTATCTCCGGCGGGCATCGGAAGAGCGCACGGCTGCGCTTCGCTCGGTCACCCCGCAGGCGCACGAATGGCATTCGAAGCTGGCGATCGATTTCGCCGAGCGAGCGCGCAGCGTCGGCCCCGCGACCCCGATGCCATTCGCTTCGCCGATGGCGTTGAGCGCCTGATTTCCTTTCATCGGATGCCGTCAGGAAATTGGCGCGCCCGGAACGATAGCAAGCGGGGCCATCGCTCTCCACCCCAGACGGGAGCACGTCGCCGCACCCGATTACCCTCTCGTGATAATCGTCACGACGACTCGCAGAGGCTGCCTGATAGCCTTCGGTGCCTTGGGTCATCGTGTCTCCATGATCGGAGTTACGGTCTGGTGGTGAGGCTCTGAGGCGGTCTCTGAAGCGTCTTCAAGCAGCCAAGGCCCGCTAGACGCTGGCTCGACCGATCCGGAGCCGCTTAGCGATGTCAGAGCCGAACATAGGTTAGCACTTCTCGAAAAAGGCGGCGGTTTTTGCGATGCAGCCTCTGGGCATCGGCTTCTTTCTGGTCTGGACATAGCCCGCCTCGACCATGACATCGGCCATAAATGTTCCAGCCCAACTGGTGGTATCGTGATCGCCGTATTTCGAACCGAGCGCGTCAGCCAGCATGTGATCGACCCCGGCCATAGCGGGCAGGCCATCGTCCAAGGCTTGTTCGAGCCGCCGAACGATCGCGACTGCTCTGCACCAAGCGCGGCTGAGCGACGGACCGTCAGCGCACGCGGCAACACCCGTCCGCATAATGCCAACGCCGACACAGACAGCAGAAATTCAGGATCAGATTGACGACGGCGCGCCAGGTGGACTGCCATGGCGTCCTGCGTATTCGAGCCACGACGATGGCGACAGCTGGGCGCGAGTACCGATCGGGGAAGTCATGGGCTTTGTTGAAGGATCGGGCGAGCGGTCGGAAGCACAGTTAATTTTGAACGAGATGATCAGGGCCGGATCTTTGGCGAAGGGAGATAGGAAAGACCCGCTGGCACCGAAAAACTCTCAGCGTAAACCCGTTCCCTTCGTCAAGCTGCCCGAAATCTGCGCCACCCATTTGCGCCATGGCGCACCTAGCGCAGCCCTAGCGCAAATGGGTGCGCTACCCCCCGCCCCCCCTTTAGGGATGAGGTGGCGCATAGCGCATGGCGCAAACCAAGTTCTTATGTTTTAGATAAGACCCAGCAGTCATCCCGCGGCTCGGTCGCGCTCGTCCTGAATTATGGACCCTAGGCGGGCCATTGCCACCCGCGCATCGCTAGAGCTACTCTGCAGACGCGTCTGGCACTCAAAAAGGATCACTCATGCTTCGCTTGCCAATTACGATCGCCCTGACCGCACTCCTTTCGACCGCCGCCTTGGCGCAAACTCCTCAGACAGCAAAGCCGACCATGCGGGACCGGATCGCGGCCATGAAAGCTCACATGGCTGCGAAGGCACCGGCCGGATCAAAGGTAGCGGCAACAAAGCCGGCGAAGCCCGGAATGGCTCAAACACAGCAACCGCGCACAGCGAAATCACTCGCTTGCTCAACGTCGGCCGATAGCAAGGGCCTGCACGGCAAGCCCCGCAAGTCGTTCATGGAGAAGTGCAAGCGGACGTAAATGGATCTCCCCTTCGTGAGGGTTCACTAGCTTCGGCGAATGCGCCCCTATGCTGGCTGAGGCGTCGTTTGTTTTTCTAAGCGCGCCTGCGCGCGAGGACCGTTAGGTATAGCCTCCAATCGTCGACCGGATATCCGTCCGCCCGAAGCTGGGCGAAATCCTCTTTGCTAAGGCGCGGGTCCCATTGCATGGCGTCGTCGCAGCTAAGTGGCCATGAAGAAGGTCTTGCACCATCCGAGGTCGTCGCACGCATTGGGCGGGGATAATCGCCGACCATGCGCCGCCTGTGGCCTTTGAGCGCCTTCAGGAAAGCGTGCTCCTCTTCGAGGTCGAAGTCATCCGGCGCACCGTTTGATATCAGCCCATCAGGCGCGTTGGCCACCCTGACTGTCGCCGCTTCCCACGCGCGAAGGCGTCGCGCAGTATGGCACTTTCGGGTTCCCGCCCCGCTCCACTAAATCCTCGCCATAGACCTTCGCCACGATGTAACACCCGATCTGAGTTGCAGCGAGATTCTGCTGTCAATTCCCAAGTCTAGCAAGACACCTTCAGCGGAAGGCTTTTGACCTGCGCCGCGCCGTGGCCGATCAAGGTCGGGGCCATAACCACCTTGCGCTCGTCGATCGACAGTTTTTGAATATCGGGTTCGGGCGCATCCATCCACCCGGCGATCCCGAGCTGGCAGTCCTCATGGCCGATGCTTCACGAGAATCTCGGTGCCCCTCGGCTCGTCGGACAACGAGAAGACCAGCGTCTGGGCCGCGACGTTTGCAACACTGACAGCGTTTCTCGTCGCCACCGTGACTTGGCCTTCTCCTGTCCATCCGTGGACAATGACCTGAATTTGTTGCCACCATGGATTGAACGCCCCTTCGCGCTCCCCGAATTTAATCCGCAATCTTTCGGCGGTAACATCGCATTGAATGTTTTGACGGAGGTACGCTCCATGAGCGTAAGCCAGGCTATGGCCGTCATCGTCGTAGAGCGTACCGGCGCAGTCCGCGCCCGGATAGATGTCCAGCAACAGCGGCCCGGACGGCTTTTCACTAGTGCTTTGCACCACGGCCTGCCGTGGCAGAATGGTTCCCGCGCGCACGAAAACCGGAAGCGATTCAAGGCTCGGTGTCTCGTGAATGCGATCTTCCACGGAACGCGATTCACCCGTAGCTTGAGCCGCCGACTGTATAACGGTGGGCGCCTTGGCCTGCGTACCGACCATTTGTCCAGTCCAGTAGTCGTACCATCCGCCGGCCGGGAGGCAGACGTCGTAGGACTGCGGACTCTCGGGAGATGGTGGCGGTGCTATCAGGAGGGCCTTGCCCAGCGTGAAGGTCCACGACTGATCGCAACTTGACTTCAGCGCACTCGGGTAATCGTAGAATACGGGGCGGAGGATGGGATCGCCCAGTCGCGCGTTCTGTTCGGCGAGCGCATAGAAATAGGGCATCAGCCGATAGCGCTCTTCAATGAAGTGGCGGCGAATGGCGAGATGGTTGGGGCCATCGACCCATGGCTCGACGCGCGGCGTCCCGGTCGCGCTGTGATCACGGAAGACGGGGTAGAAGGAGCCTATCTCGAACCATCTGGTCAGGAGGTCAGCGCTGGGGCCGCCCGCAAATCCGCTAACGTCGGCCGCGCTATAGGAGAAACCCGAAAGGCCCAGGTTCACGATCTGCTGGATGGACAACTTCAGGTGATCCCATGTAGCGCCGTTATCGCCTGTCCAAGTCACCGCATATTTTTGCCCGCCAGCGTAACTCGCGCGGGTCATGACGAACGGTCGTTCATCGGGCGAGAGACGAAGCAGCCCGTCATAGGTGGCACGCGTATTTTCCATGCCATAGACATTGTGAATCTCGGCGTGGCTGGCATTCCGCGCCGCGAAGTCGTCCGTGGTGATGCGATGAACAGTGTCGAGTGGCATCGTCTTGGTCGGCGTGTCAAAGATCGCAGGCTCGTTCATGTCATTCCATGATCCCGCAACACCGTCGGCGACTTGCTGCTTAAAGAGACGCCCCCACCATTCACGGGTCTTCGAAACGGTGAAATCGGGGAAGACTGAAGGTCCCGGCCAGACCGGTGCGACGTAGACGGAGCCATCGACATTGTGAACGAATGCGTCGCGCGCACTGCCGCTGTCATACGGCGCGTAGCTACCCTTGGGACGATTGGCCGCAACATGAAGGTCGGTGATGGTCACGACCTTCAGTCCCTGTTTGCCCATATCGGCGATCAAGCCCTGAAGATCGGGGAACTGCTGTTTGTCGACCGTGAACGGCGTATTCTTGTCCAGATAGCCTATGTCCAGCCAAAGCACATCGGTCGGAATCCGGTCTTTTCGAAGCCTTTCAGCGACGGTGCGGACCTCGGCAGCCGAGCCATAGCTATACCGCGACTGTTGATAGCCGAGTGCCCACTTCGGCGCGAGGGGCGCGTGCCCGGTAAGATCTGTGTAGCGGCGCACCACCTCCCCGGTCGTCGGCCCGGCGATCAGATAATAGTCAATCGGCCCATCCGGCCCACCGAGGGCGAGCACCCCATCCTCCCGATGACCAAAATCGAACCAGGTGCGCCAGCTGTTGTCGAGGAACAATCCATAACTCCCCGCCTTGCCGCCAACTGCGACGAGAAAGGGCACTGACTTGTAAATCGGGTCAGTGCTTCTTGAGAAACCGAAGGCATCGGTGTTCCAATCAACATAGCTATACCCGCGTCGATCCATCGCTCCTGTCTTGTCGCCAAGCCCGAAATAATGTTCGTCGATCGGCATGGCTTTGCGCAGGGTGAAGCCGCGACGGTCGAGTTTTATCGGATTTAGGGTGTCGGCCGAGATGACTTGGCCTGCCTGATCTTCGACGATAAGGCGCAACGACGAAGGATCGATCCGCACTCGCAGCGCCCTGGTCGAGAAGCCGTCGGTTTGAGGAACTACCGCGATACGTCGTGCGCGGCGTGCGGCTGAGACAGCCCAACTCGCGTCCTCCGGCAAGACGCCGCCGGGACCAATCCGCACTCGAATGACCGAATCATCGAGTGCTACAATGAGCAGGCTCATGTCCTTTCGGCGAACCTCGATGCCCGAACGTTGATGCGTGATGGCCGCCGTACCGGAATCCCGCGCGAGGAGGCTTGAGGACAGTCCCCCCAGGACGTTTGCTAGCAGGGCCATGGCAATACAGAGCTTCTTGCGGAATGTCATATCTTGCCTTCCAGATCGTCTGGGCCGTTTACCGGAATATCCATCTACTCCCTGTTCCGGCATAGCGACTCAATCGGCAACGAACATTCCCTGTCGCATAAACACGTGGCTAGCCGGCGCGGGCGCACGTAACCCACGTGCCCATGACACGGCAGGCGCATTTGCCGTCGGTGGTCAGCGATCGTCGTCGGCGGCCGCCGCAAGAGATACAGTAGGGACCTTGACGCGGCCGTTTTAGCTAACGACTGAGGAACGCACATTAGCACCACCGTGCTGCGCGCGACACCCGTCGCTGCCGACACCACCGTGCCACCGCCCCAACCCGCGGCCATGGCCTCATTCGCGGCAAATAGGCGACGCGCACGCTCGTCGAGAAACGGCAAAAGCCTCTCAAACCGTGCCTTAATGGCGTCCGCATCGATCATCGCGATTTGCCTGGAATCATGGGCCACTGAATCAGGCCGCCCACGCCCCGTCCAGCCCTTTTCGCGTTCACATTCGATGACGCGCTCCCAGACAGCACGGCAAAATCAAATCACCTCTTCACGATTCGATTATCTCGCCTCAGTTCCTAAGTATCGGCTCGGCGAGCATGGCACGGTCGCCAGGGAAGAAGTCACCGAAAAGTTTATTCTGGGAATGAGGATCGTCCTCCTCGGCTACGAGCATGCCTTCGAGGGTTTGCAGAAGGCCAGAGGCGCGGATGCGAGTGGCCTGGCCGAATTTGCAGACGACTTCCGCCGAGTAGCAGCCCGAGGCGCCGCGTCGACCATTTTGGCATTGGCTGAAAACCTGCCCAAGATCGTTGATGCGTCTTCAGTCCAGGCCGACGTAGAATAACTTCGGTGTCTATTCGGTGTTTGGTTAGCTTAGCCGCGACTTGGGATGTCCAACGCAGCGGCTAAGCTATTGAAGTATAGACAGATAATGGCGCGCCCGGACCGATTCGAACGGCCGACCCTCAGATTCGTAGTCTGATGCTCTATCCAGCTGAGCTACGGGCGCGCGGCAGTGGTGGCTATTAGGGGGCGATGCCGGGCGAGGCAACCCGCAAAAGCGCCGATTGCGAAGCGGCCGCGCCGATCAAGGTCTATGAAAATGAAAGAGCCTGATTCACGCGATCGGCGACAGCGCGAAATGCTTCCATGCCAAACGATCAGGCTCTAGACGGGGGCGATGAAGGCCCCAACTTTCCTGCCAGTGATCACGTTGCTTGCCGCCGCACTCGCCGCCTGTTCGCACGGCGCGCCCAATCCGCCATCGCTCGCGCCGCGCGCCGCCGAGGCGATCGATCCGCGGCTTCCGATCGAGCGGGCACTGGTCGAACGGTCGGTGGGCGCGGGCCTTCGCGACCAGTTAGCGAGCCTCGTGGGACAAGCGCGGGCGGGCGATGCGGCCTATCAGGCGGCGCGGGGGCCGGCCGAGCGCGCGGCGGCGGCGGCGGGGCCTTTGCGGAGTGAAAGCTGGATCTCGGCACAGCAGGCGTTGTCGGCGCTGGAGGCGGCGCGCGCGGCAACCCTGAAGGCAATGGGCGATATCGATGCGATCGCGGGCGATGCGGTGGCGAACAAGGGGGCGATCGGCGCTTCGGATTTCATCGCAGTGCAGGCCGCGGCTGACGAGGCAGGTGCACTCGACCGGGCACAGCGCGCGACGATTGCGCGGCTCAATTCCCGGATCGCGCGCTAGTCGCACTGCGCAGCGCGCGCGCTAGACCACCCGTCGCGCTCGATGCGGTAGACGATCGTCGGGTTGAGCTCGGGACCGTAGCGCGGATCGGTGAAGTCGAAGTCAGCTCGGCGGGTCAGTCCAAGCTTTTCCATCAGTCGCCAGCTCGCGTCGTTGCCCTGGACGGTCAGCGCAACGACGTGAGGCGCCTCGTAGCGGGTGAACGCAAGGTCGAGGCTGGCGATGGCGGCTTCCTTCGCATAGCCACGGCCCCAGGCATCCTCGCGCAGCCGCCAGCCGATCTCGTGCTGGCCGGTGAGGTCGGTGCCACCCGCGTTGACCCGCTTGAGGCCGCAGAAACCGAGCAGCTCGCCGGAGAGATGGCCGCCGTCGGGCTTGCGCTCGACGATCCAGAAGGTGTGGCCAAAATCGCGCTCGAAGCCGCTGATCCGCTCGAACGCGGCGTGCCACTGCTCGGGGGTTTGCACCCCGCCGAGCCAGCGCATTACCGCCCGCGTGTTCATGACCGCGAAGAAGCACGCTTCGTCGTCGGGTCGCCAGGCGCGAAGGATCAAGCGATCAGTGGTGGCGGTGATGTCGGCCATGGGTCTTCCCGGGCGGCGATAAGGTAGAACACGGCGTCGATCGCGACGAATATCGCGAGGCTGTGCCATTCACTAGCGGTCGACTGGCTCGCGGCCCAGAGGCAGCTCGATACAGATGAAGCCCAAGACGGCGAGGACAAGGAGGATCGGGGCAAAACTGTCAATGCGGCGTCGAGCTTGCCAGGCAGCGAAAAAGTGCCGGAGCCGATCGTGCCGTTGTGGCGATGAGGATCGCGCCGCCGATGCCGATCGCGCGGACCGGGGCGCGCGCTTCGCTCAACCGGCGAGTAGCCGCGCCGCGTCGCGGGCGTGGTAGGTGAGGACTCCGCTGGCCCCGGCGCGCTTGAAAGCCATCAGCGTCTCGAGGATCAAGGCGTCGCGCTCCCCTGCCCCGGCGGCGGCGGCGGCCTCGATCATGGCGTACTCACCCGACACTGCGTAGGCGAAAGTCGGCACGCCAAAGCGGTCCTTCACGCGGGCGAGAACGTCGAGATAGGCGAGGCCGGGCTTGACCATCACCATGTCGGCACCCTCGGCGATGTCGAGCGCGACTTCGCGCAAGGCTTCGGCACCGTTGGCCGGGTCCATCTGGTAGCCGCGCTTGTCGCCCTTGAGCAGCTCGCGTGAACCGACCGCGTCGCGGAACGGGCCGTAAAAGACCGAGGCAAATTTGGCCGCATAGGCCATGATCGCGACGTTGCGGTGACCATCGGCCTCGAGCGCAGTGCGGATCGCCCCGACGCGGCCGTCCATCATGTCGGACGGCGCAACGATGTCGGCCCCGGCGCGCGCCTGGACCAGCGCCTGGCCGACGAGCTGCTCGGTGGTTTCGTCGTTGAGGACATAGCCGGCGTCATCGATGAGGCCATCGTGGCCGTGCGCGGTATAGGGGTCGAGCGCGACGTCGGTAAGGATGCCGATGTCGGGCACGGCGTCCTTGATCGCTCGAATCGCGCGGCACATCAGATTGTCGGGGTTGAGCGCTTCCTCGCCGCGTTCGGACCGGAGCTCACGCGGGGTATTGGGGAACAACGCAATGCACGGGATGCCGAGGTCGCGCGCTTCGCGGGCGCGCTCGGCAAGGCGATCGACGGTCCGGCGGCTGACCCCGGGCAGCGTCGCGATCGGTTCCTCAACTTGCCGTCCCTCGGCCACGAACAGCGGCCAGATGAGGTCTGCAGGGGTCAGCACATGCTCCGCGAGCATGGCGCGGATCCACGGCGCGGAACGGCCGCGACGCATACGCATTGCGGGGAAACTGGGCTGGGGGTTGGTCGCCATAACCGTGCGGGATAGCGCGCGGGGGTCAGAAGGGAAAGGCGTAGCCCGCGAGCAAGCGGAACTGGCCCCTGGCGTCGTCCCGCGCCGTTCCTAGCGCGAACAGATAGCCGGTCTCGAGTTCGAAGTCGCCGGGGCCGACATGTTTGATATCGGCCTTGATGATCGGTCCGGCAAAATGATGACCGCCTTCGTCTCCGTTGAGGTCGCCGAACGCAGCCGCGCCAAGTCGGAAATTACCGACGGTCGCGACATCGACCGAGACGGCATAGCCGAAAGTGACCGGCGCGCCCGCGATCAACTGGCGCTCGGCGACGAGATTGAGGCGGGTGTCGATCGGGCCGGCGCGCTTTTGTAGCAACAGCTTGGTCTCGACCTTGTTCGGGCCGTGGCGAGCGACTTCATATTCGCCGTAAAGCGCAGCATCGATTCCGCCGACCCGACCAAGTGTGTGGATCGCTTCGAAGGCAAAGGCCGATGCCCGGCGTCCGCCTCCGGGCTCGCGTTCGAATTCGGCCAAGAGCGCGGCGCGAAACTTCGTCGAAAAGCCGTGGGAGGCTTCGACGATCAGGGCTTCAGCCCCATCCTCGCTGCGCCCGGCAAGACGACCGTAGCGCGCCTCAATCTCGGTTTCGGGCTCGATGGTGGCGGCATAGACTTCGCCGCCCAAGCCGGGCGTGGCGCGTACCGGGGTGGCAGCAAGGACGGAAAGAGTGGCGGTGGCGAGTACGATCATTTTCATGATCGGCGCCTTTAATGCGAGTCGTTCTCATTTGCAATAAGTCAACCTATCGCCATTTTTTGCTGCTTCCATGATCCCCGCCGATAATAGAGCCACGCCAGCAAGAGGTTGCTAGCCGACGCCACTGGAAGGCTCAGCCACAGCGCGTCGGCCCCGATCAATGGCTGCATGAGATAGGCAAAGCCGAGCCGCACCGGGAGCAAGCCGAAGGCCAGGATGACGAGCGGCGCGATCACCGCCCCGTTCGCGCGCATCGTCCCGAACAACACCATCGTCATCCCGAACAATAAGTAACCCCAGGTGCCGAGGAGCTGGATATGCTGCGCGATCGGCATCGCCGGGCTGGCATGCCCGAGGAATAGCGCCAGCACGGTGCGGTCGGCGACGAGGAGGAGCAGCACCATCACCCCGGTAATCACCAGCGTGACGAGGATCCCCGAGCGGGTGACCCGCCCGACCCGCTGCCATTTGTCCGCGCCGATATTCTGCGCGACCATCGTCGACACCGCCGCGCCGACCGCCATCGCGGGCATCTGGACATAGGTCCACAACTGCAACGCGACCCCGAATGCCGCGGTCGTGTCGATTCCCTGGCGATTGACCAGCCCGAACATCGTCACCGCCGACGCCGACACGGCAATCATCTGCAGCCCCATGGGGAAGCCCTTGACGATGATCGTCCTGAGGATCGCCGGATCGGGACGAAGGTAGCGAAGCTCAGCCCCGCGCAGCCGCAGCGCGAGGTCGCGCCAGTAGATGGTGACAATCAGCGCGATCAGCGCGGTATAGTTGGCGATTAGCGTCGCCACCGCGGAACCGGCGATGCCCAGCTTCGGGAACGGCCCGATGCCGGCAATGAACAGCGGGTTAAGGCCGCTGTCGAGCACCACCGACAACAGCATGAACCACAGCGGCGTGAGGCTGTCCCCGCTCCCGCGCACTGCCATCATCACCATGGTCAACATCAGCGCAGCGGGGAGCCCGAGAAAGATCACGCGCAGGTAGGCGAGCGCGAGCGGGACGACCGGCGCCGGGGTCGCGAGCAGCTTCAGAATCACCGGTGAGAAGACGTACCCGATCGCGCTCATCACAACGGCAACGGCCGCGAACGCGGCGAAGGCCGTCCCGATTACCCGCCGCGCGCCGTCGACATCTCGCCGCCCGAACGCCTGCCCGATGAGGATCGTCGACGCCATGCCAAAGCCGAACACGAAGGCGAGCATGAGGAACATGACGGTGTTGGCGTTGGACGTGGCGGCCAGCGCATTCTCGCCCAGCAGACGGCCGATCCAGATGGTGTTGATCGACCCG
>JANMWM010000248.1:0-2228 GCA_031394005.1 Sphingomonas sp. | reverse complement strand
CGAGCCCGAGTGGTTGCCGTCGCCGCCGGTCGCGACGCCGCGCATGTAGACCACGGTCAAGCCGGGCTGGATGGTCTGGAAGCTGACTGATGGAAGCTGCTTGGTATATTGCTCGAAATTCGAGATGTTAAGCTGGTCGAGCCGCTTGGTGCCGATCGCCTGGATCGAGAGCGGGACCTTCGAGAGATTCTCCGAGCGCTTCTGCGCGGTAACGATGATTTCGGTCGAATCCGGCGCGGTGCCGTCGGTTGTGACCTGCGCTTTGGGGGAAAGCGGTGCGCCGTTGGCGCCACTCTGGGCGAAGACCGGGGTTGCGAGCGCGGTGGATGCCAACAGAAACGCAACGCTAGGCAAGGTCGAAAATGTCATAAGGTCCCCAAATATGTTCGGTGGAGGCTGGGGGCGCGCGACACTCTCGTCAATCGTTTGCAAACGCAACACTACAGTTTCGCTACGATTGTGTCCCAAAAGTCGCGAGTGCGGCGGAATATGAGGCGGTTACGGGGCCGAGCGCGGCGATCAGCTCGTCGAGCCACGGCTCGTAAGCGCGCCATTCGTCGAGCGCATCACGGTAGATCGGCTGGCGGACCTGTTCGCTCGACGGGGTACGAACCGCGCGTTCGGTCTCGTGGAACGTAAGGCAGGCCGCATCGAACGGCAAACGGCACGCCTCGAGCAGTCCGCGCACTTGCGTCTCGGTATCGTCGACCAGCTGTTCGTAAAAGACGCGATGAACACGCCCCGGCGCGACGCGGTCGATGTGAGCCATCAGCCGGACATAGTCGGAATAATACTGGCCGAGGTCGGCGAGGTCATAGGTAAAGGCTTGGCCGCGCGCGAAGTGCTGGCGATAATTGGCGAGGCAGCAGGCGATCGGGTGGCGGCGGATATCGATGATCGTCGCGCGCGGCAGAACCGACAAGATGAACGGCACGAACTGCCAGTTGTTGGGGAGCTTGTCGGTGAAGCGCGGCCGGTCGGTCTGGCGCTGGACCGAGGCGCGATGGAGATATTCGGCACCGAGGTCGCCGCGCTGCGCTAAGGTCAGCGAGGCGAATATCCGCGGGTATGATCCAGCGCTCCGGGCAACCGCCGGGAGGTCGGGAAGCTCGCCTGTGCCTTCGACCAGGGGGTGCGACGAAAGAATCTGTTCAACCAGGGTCGAACCAGCGCGGGGCATGCCGACAATGAATATCGGATCGGGGTCGTTCGCGCCTCCCGGTGTCTCGAACAATTCGCGCGTCGTGGCGGCGATGCTTCGATCGACGAGCCTGCTGACCTCCGCCGCATTGTAGGGCTGGCTTTCCAGCCTTAGGCGGTTGGCGGCCGCGTAGTGCGCGAACGCGGCCGCATGGTCGCTCGCGTCATGCATCGCCTTGCCAAGGGCGAAATCGAGATGGACGCGATCTTCGGGCGGAAGGTCGGGCGTGGCGAGCGCCGCGCGCATGGTCGCCACATCGTTTTTGCTGAAGCGGAAAGTCTTGAGATTGGCGAGGCTCCACCACGCCTCGCCGAGAGAGGGCTGGTGCGCGATCGCGGCACGATAGCCTGCGATCGACTGGTCGAGCTTGCCGATGGTCTTCAGCATCGTCCCCAGCGTGAGGAGCAGGCGGGGTTGCCTGGGCGCGCGCTCGAGCACCGCGCGGTAAATCGCGATCGCTTCGTCGAACCGACCCAGGCGGCCGAGGATCGAGGCCTTGAGATTGCGGTGGCCGAGATCGTCGGGGTCGGCGGCGAGTATCTCCTCGACCATCGCCAACGCCTCGACGTGTCGTCCGGTGCGATTGAGCACCAGCGCGAGGTTGGCGCGCGCCGCGGTGAACCCCGGCGCAAGTTCGATTGCACGGAGGAGCAGATTTTCGGCGTCAGTCATCCGCCCCAGGCGAGCGGCAAGTTCGGCCATCATGCGGATTCCGGCAACATCAAATGGATCTTGCTTGAGGTGCGTGCGAAGCAGCCGTTCGGCGACGTCTAGACGGTTGTCGACTAGCGCGGCACCCGCTTCTAGCAAGTGAGCCGACACGATACTGGATGTGGAACTGAACACCGAGACCGTTTGGCGCGCGCAGTGGCGGGGGGCAACTCCTGCAGGTCAGAAAAGCGCGCATTATGATCCGAGGGCCCTTTAGTGGGCCGGCCGACAACATTTTGTTCCAGACGTCTTCCGGATGAAAAGGGCAATTATAGGGTCTTTTCGGCGATGAAGTTGAATATTGGTGCAGCGGGAG
>JANMWM010000234.1:0-4336 GCA_031394005.1 Sphingomonas sp. | reverse complement strand
CCGCAACACGATCGGCGGGGCGGTCAAATATGTGACCCGGCGTTTGTCGACCAAGCCGGAGCTCAGCTTCAAGGGCAACGTTGGCGAATACGGCCAATTTGATGCAATTGTCACCGGTTCCCTTCCTGTCTCGGAATATGTCCGTCTTGGTGCTTCCGTAGCCCGGCTCCATCGCGGTGGCTTCGGCGAGAACGTGACGACCGGCCAAGAGAATTATAACAAGAACATCAAAGCGGCTCGAGTCTCCGCGGAGATCGGTAGGGATGAACACGCCTTGCTGCGGTTGAGCGCCGATTACACCCGTGACGACAGCAACCCACGAGGCGGCCATCGCCTCATTCCCGGCCTCCTCTCCGGCGCGCCGGTGCTCTCTAATGTTTACACCAGCCAAGGTGGCCTAACCGACCCGCATCAGAAGGTGACCTCGAAAGGCGCCGCGGCCAATGCTCAGTTCGAGCTCATGGAGGGCCTGACGCTCAAGTCGATTACCGCCTATCGCAAGGATAATAGCGCAACCCCAATTGATTTCGACGCCTTGCCGGCCGTCGACGTTGATGTTCCCGCCTTCTACCGCAACAAGCAGTTCAGTCAGGAGCTTCAGCTTCAGATCAACAAGGGCGCGCTGCAGGGGCTGCTCGGGGCATATTATCTAGACGCCAAAGCGTACACCGCGTTCGACGTGCGCTTGTTCACGACCGTCAACGGACTGACGGCGCTGACCATCGGCAATGTTGGCACCAAAACCTATGCCGTGTTCGGCGACTTCACCTATAATCTGAGCCCGCAATTGGCGGTGTCGCTGGGTGGTCGCTACACCGATGACCGGCGCGACACGACCATCTTGCGGCAGACGCTTCTTGGCGGCGGTTCGCCGTTGTTCGGTGGCAAGGGCGTCATCGCGGCGACGACCTCGGACTTCCATGGCAAGCGAAAGGACACCGCCTTCACGCCGCGCGCGTCGATCACGTTCAAGCCCGACGCCGACAACACGTTTTACGCCAGCTACGCACAAGGCTTCAAAGGCGGCGGCTTCGATCCCCGCGGTGTCTCCACGCAGGCGCCTGACACAAATCGCGATGGCGTGCGCAGCTATGACGAGATCTACAATTTTCTGACCTTTCGTCCCGAGAAGGTGACCACCGAAGAGGTCGGCTACAAAGCTTCCTTGTTCGACCGCCGCGTCTACACCGCGCTCGCCCTGTTTAATTCAGACTATAAGGACGTGCAGATCCCCGGCTCTGCCGGTACCGTCATCAATGGCGTCCCCACCTTCATCGGGATCACGACCAACGCTGCGAAAGCGCGCATTCGCGGCGTCGAATGGGAAGGTGACGCTCGCATCTTAGGCAATCCGGGAAGTGACCGGGTCAATCTGGGCTGGTCGCTCGGCTACCTAGACGGAAAATATCGCAAATTCCTGACGGTCGTGAACTACAGCCAGACCACTGGTTTGCCGACGGCACCGACGCAGGTGGACGTGGCCGCTTTCCGCAAGATCCAGAACACGCCGAAATGGACCGCCAGCGCCACCTTGAATTTCTCCCATCCGTTTGGAAACGGAGAGGAGCTCAGCGCCAATGCGACCCTGTCGTATCGCAGCAGGACGCAGCAGTTCGAGCTAGCCGTGCCCGGACTCGATCAGCCTTCCTATACCCTGCTCGATGCCAACATGAACTACACAGGGTTCGACCGTCACTGGACCTTCGGAGTCCATGCCCGAAATCTGACCAACAAGCGTGATGTCGTAGGAGGGTATAACTTCCTTCGGCAAAATCCGTTCACCGGGCAATTCATACTGCGGAACGGAACGCCTGGGATCAACTCGACCCTTGGTAAGGAAGGCATTCTTACCGCCTATTATGGCAGCCCGAGGCAGTTGTTCTTCTCTGTCGGCTATAAGTTCTGACGCGGGAGATGGGGAGCGGCGAGCGGCGTAGCGAGGCCGCTGGGCCGCTCGTAGGGCTGCTGCTGCTCGCCTACGTGTTCAATTTTCTCGACCGCCAGCTGCTGGCGATCCTGAAGATCCCGATCAAGGCCGAGCTCCACCTGACCGATACCCAGCTGGGTTTGATGGGTGGCATTGCCTTCGCGTCTGTTTATTCCACCCTGGCTATCCCGCTTGCCAGGATCGCAGACCGGTCGGGCCGGGTGCGGGTCGTCGCCGCCTCCGTCGCGGTATGGAGTCTGTTCACTGCTTTCTCCGGCATGGGGCAGAATTTTGTTCAGCTGTTCATGCTGCGGATGGGGGTCGGCGTCGGCGAGGCAGGCGGGGTTGCGCCAAGCTATGCGTTGATTGCCGATAGCGTTGGGCCAAGCCGTCGAGCTCGCGCCTTGAGCATATACTCGCTCGGCATCCCTCTTGGCTCGGCATTAGGTCTGTTCTTCGGCTCGTGGCTTTCCGCGAGCATTAGCTGGCGCGTCGCATTTGTGATTATCGGCGGTTCAGGCTTACCGGTTGCCTGGTTGATCCGGCGCTATGTTCCTGAGCCGGCCCGTCGTTTGAGTCAGCCTGATGGCGCGCGATTGATCGAAGTCGCACGTCAGCTCGCAACACTCCCAAGTTTTTGGTTGCTGTCGCTCGGTGCCGCTTCGGCCTCAGTCTGCGGCTACGGTCTCGGCTATTGGCTACCCTCCTACTTCGTAGCCGACCTTGGGCTCTCATTGACCAGGATGGGGCTCTACTTTGGTTCGATCATACTCATCGGCGGTGTTGCCGGAATTTGGCTCGGGGGCGTCGTTGCCGACCGGCTTCGCAAGCGGAACGGTGCCGCGGACGTGCTCGTGCCCGCGTTCGCGTTCTTCATCACGGCACCGCTCTACGCAGGCGCCATATCGTCCCGGTCTGCGGCAATTGCCTGGCCGCTGTTTGCTGTCCCTTACATGCTTTCATTGGCTTGGCTTGGCCCAATTATTAGCGCAGTCCAGCGGCTCGTCCCGGCCACAGAGCGAGCAACAGCATCCGCGTGTTTCCTCCTCATCAATAACCTAATCGGCATCGGCTTTGGAACTTTCATCTTCGGTTTCCTATCTGACAGAATGAAGGTCACCTATGGAGCCTCCTCGCTGCACTATGCCATACTCTACGGACTGGTCTTCTATCTGATTGCTGGTGTGCTTTGCCTTGCAGCAACTCAACATCTCAAAAGGGACTCAGTAAACGACGGCGTAGAATGACAGTGCGGCGGTATCCGTGAAGGTCCTTCACCGCACATTTTAAGCGAGACGCTGTGCAGATTCGTCAAACACTAGGCGGGTCGGTGGTCCGCAAGCGCTCTGACCGACACCGCAAACTCTCGAGGGTCCCCAAAGACACGTCTTGTCGACAGCCAAACCGCAAGTTGCGGGATCATCGCTGGCAAGGCTGAACGTCAACATTTGGGCGCATCCCTGGCAGACGACGCGAGCTAAGCGAACGGCCGCCTTCGGGATGATTAGATATTTGCGCCATCGACCGAAAGTGGCCGCTTTCCGGCCGCCTTCCAGCGTTACACCTGCTTGCTGCATAAAGCTGTAGCACAATCACTGTTGGACGCTTGTTAAACCGCGAATTTCTGCCGTTTGTAGCCGGTAGTGGAAGTGGAGCAGATTCCCTTCACCTGCTCCACTCGTTGACGAAAACGGCAGAAATCTGATAAAATGGTCCACCCATTTGAAATTATTCGGCAAGTTGACCAGGGCCTTCGTTGATCGCAATTCATTCTTACGTGTCGCGCGAAGTTATCTGCGGACTCGAGCAAGGTCCTTCCGTCACCAGCTCGATGCCGCCGCCATGAATCTGGATTTGCCCGCCACCAACAAAGATAAGGAAGCTGATTTCCACAGCTTCAGACCTTTGGCGGGAGCGAGGTCGAGGCATCCGACACCAAGCCGCCTACCGTCGACCGCTTGTTGGGTCACGCGTCTCTGAGGAACGGCGAGAACATGTCGTCCTCCTTGCCGTCCGTGGTGATGTCCCACTCGCCATTGCCGGCCCAATCCTTGTAGGTCTGCGGATCGGCCTTGATCTGTTCGATGAAGCGCGACTTGTTGACACCGCACATCGAGAACATGACCGAGGCCGACATCATCTCGCCCTTGGGAGTGAAGTAGGTCGGTGCGCCGCAGCGGGCGACGACATCGGCGTCACCGGTCGCATCGATCACGCGTTCCGCCAGAATCGCCTCCCGTCCGGCCTTGCTTTCGACGATGACGCCGCGGATGATACCTGCTTCCACGATCGGTGCCACGAACATGCGGTGGAGCATCGGATGAATCCCGGCTTCCTCGACGAGGACGTCCGCGACATGCTTGAACGCCTCGGCGTCGAGCGCATGGCTGATCGATTGCGGTTCGGGCA
>JANMWM010000219.1:0-1799 GCA_031394005.1 Sphingomonas sp. | reverse complement strand
CGTCGTTCACGTCGCAGCGGCGCGAGGCGATGTTGCACTTGATGCCGTTAACGCGAATGTGGCCGTGATTGACCATCTGGCGCGCCGACCAGATCGTCGGCGCGAACTTGGCGCGATAGACGATCATGTCGAGGCGGCGCTCGAGCAGGCCGATGAGGTTCTGGCTGGCGTCGCCCTTCATCCGCTCGGCGTGCTGAAAGGTCTGCTTGAACTGCTTCTCGGTGACGTCGCCGTAATAGCCCTTGAGCTTCTGCTTGGCGCGCAGCTGGATGCCGAAGTCGGAAACCTTCGACTTGCGGCGCTGGCCGTGCTGGCCGGGGCCATATTCGCGCTTGTTGACGGGGCTCTTCGGGCGGCCGAAGACATTTTCGCCCATACGGCGATCGAGTTTATACTTGGCGCTGGAACGCTTGCTCACGTAAAATAATCCAATCTGCTGTTGTCGTTCGTGCCTGGGCCGCACCACGGAACCTTCAAGTTACGCGCGACCACCGCTTCACCAGGCGTGCGGGGTCAATTGCGAAGCGGTGCGCCTAGGCGAAGTGGGCACGACGGTCAAGGTTTGCGCTGGGGCTCGCGCTTTGCCCTTGGGCGCACCACGATGATCGATCCCGACCAGTGCCGGACGATGACCGGTGTGCGCACCGGAGTCGATGATGTCGACCAAAGGATTGTGGCACTGGTCGCCCGGCGGTTCGGCTACATGGACGCGGCGGCGCGGATCAAGCTCGATCGGGCGACGGTCCGCGATGAGGCGCCAAAGGCCGAAGTAAAGACGAAGGTAGACGCGGCGGCGGTGGCGTGGCGATTGGCGTCAACCGGGCGCTGATGGCGCGGATTTACGAGAATCTGATCGAGACCTCGATCGCGCATGAGTTTGTCGTGTTCGACGACACGCGGGGTTAGTTCAGCGCGGCCTCGGCCTGACCAGCGTGCGGATCATCCCGCGCACCGCCTTCACCTCGCGGCTCGACCAACGCGCTTTCGACATGATCGTCCGGATCGCATGGCGGGTGACGGTGATCCGCTCGGGCGGATGGAAATAACCCGCCGCGAGCAGTGATTCGTCGAGTTGGCCGATCAGCCCTTCGAGCTCGGTTTGCGAGGCGGGGGGTTCGACATCCTTGACCGGCGGCTGGGCCAGCGCCTCGCCTTTCGACCATTCATAAGCGAGCAGGATCACCGCCTGGGCGAGGTTCAACGATCCGAACTCGGGGTTGATCGGGACGGTGACGATCGAGGTCGCGAGCGCGACATCGTCGCTGGCGAGGCCCGACCGCTCCGGTCCGAATAGGATCGCGCTGCGGCCGGGGGTCGAGTGGATTTGCGCCGCCATGTCCTTGGGCCCGGTGACCGGCATGATCAGGTCGCGGCGACGCACGGTCGAGGCAAACACGGTCGAGCAATCGGCGATCGCATCGGCGACGCTGTCGAACACTTGCGCCTGCTCGAGCACGATGTCCGCCCCGCTCGCCGCAGGCCCCGCCTCGGGGTTCGGCCAGCCGTCACGCGGCGCAACCAGCCGCATCTCGGTCAGCCCGAAGTTGAGCATCGCCCGCGCCGCCTTGCCGATATTCAGCCCAAGCTGGGGGCGGACGAGGATGATGAGGGGGGGAGGTGCGCCTTCCACGATCAGAGCAGACGGTCGGGCTTGGGATCGATCGGCGCGGCCTCGACGCTCTCGGCAATTTCGGTGAAATCCTGAGGCTCAGAGAAGTCCTTGTAGACGCTGGCGAATCTTATGTAGGCAACATGGTCGAGCGCCTTCAATCCGGCCATCACAGCCTCGCCGATTCGGT
>JANMWM010000211.1:0-4869 GCA_031394005.1 Sphingomonas sp. | reverse complement strand
ATGTTCGACGGCAGGCCGGTGACGTGGCTGCTCGAGACGTCGATCTTGATGTCGGCATGTTCGGCGTGGAAGTCGCGGATCATCGGCAGCACGACGTGCTGGAGCAGCGAGGGGGGGACATGGATACGAATCGGCCGGCTGCTCGAATCCGCGCGGCAGATCAAGTTCATCCGCGCTTCGATCCGGTCGAACGAGGCAGTGACCACCGGGAGCAGCGCCTCGCCTTCGGGAGTCAGCACGAGCCGCGCGCCGGATCGGTCGAACAGTTTGCGGCCGATGAGTTCCTCGAGGCTGATGATGTGGCGGCTGACGGCGCTTTGCGAGACGTTGAGCGCCTCGGCGCCCGCGGTGAAGCTCAGGCGCAGCCCGACTGCGTCGAACGCCCTTAGCGCGTTCAGTGGCAACCAGCGACGATTGATCGGTTGAGGCTTGGCTATCGCGAGTTCCTGACGAGGTCGGCTGTGACAATGCTGAAGTGCCGCTTTTCCAATCGCTTCGCAAGATTCGTGTCGATGGCGCCCTTCCGGTTTTGACATGTTGTTATGCGTAAATGGAATTTTCGCTCGGTGCCGCTCCTATGGGAGAAGCTTCGGGTTTGTTGCGGAGATCGAGCGTGAATTTAACCGCAATTGCGACAGTCTTCGGGGCGCGTCGCCCGGGTCATTCGCTGCCGCGGGGGCTGTACCTCGATGCCGAGATGCTCGCCTTCGACATGACCGCGATCTTCGGCGAATCGTGGCTGCTTGCCGGGTTCGAAGCTGAAGTGCGCGCACGCGGTGACTATCTGTCGATGATGGTCGGCCAGTGGCCCATCCTGATCGTGCGCGGTCGCGAGGGAGAACTTCGCGCGTTCCACAATAGCTGCCGGCATCGCGGCTCGGTGGTCTGTCCGCCGGGCAAAGGCAGCGCGGCGCGGCTGACCTGCCCCTATCATCGCTGGACCTATGACCTGAACGGCAGGTTGCTCGCGGCGGGGCGGATGCCGGACGATTTCGTCAAGGCCGATCACGGGCTGCGGCCGATCCATCTCGAGACCGTCGCCGGGGCGATGTTCATCTGCCTGTCCGAAACGCCGCCCGACTTCTCGACGCTGCGGCGCCGGCTAACGCCGTTGCTCGCGCCACATAATCTGCTGCACGCGAAGGTGGCCTACCAGTCTACGCTGGTCGAACAGGCCAACTGGAAGCTGGTGATGGAGAATGGCCGCGAATGCTATCATTGCGCGACCGGCCATCCCGAGCTGGCGCTGACCTTCCCGGTCAACGCGTCGACCTACTTCGACGTCGACAAGGAACATTCGGCCGGGTTCAACGCGCGGATGGAAGCGCTCGGCCTGCCGATCGGACCGGCCGAGGAGGACTGGTGGCAGGCATCGCGATTCGCGCTCAACGCCGGGACGACGGCGATGACGATCGACGGCAAGCCGACTGTCAAAAAGCTGATGTGCGAGACTGGCGATGGCGACATTGGATCGATGCGCTGGGCGATCGAGCCGCACAGCTTCTGCCATTCGACCGCCGAATATACTTTCGCCTTCTTCGCCATGCCGATCAGCCCGACCGAAACGCACGTGGTTGGAAAGTGGCTGGTGCACGAGGATGCGGTCGAGGGCGTGGATTATGACCTCGATCGGCTGATCGACTTGTGGACGCGGACTAACTTGCAGGACAAGCAATTGTCTGAGAACAATCAGATTGGGGTCGCTTCGCCGGGCTATCTACCGGGCCCTTACTCGCCCGACGCCGAGCCGCTGACGATGCGGTTCGTCGACTGGTATTGCCGCAAGGCCGAGGCCTATCTGGCGCGCAAGCGCGGCGCCCGGAAGGCCGCAGCCTAGCGTCGGCGCGCGCGCCAGACGGCGGATTGGGTCTTCACCAGCCGCAGTAGGTCACTTTGGACGATTGCCATGTCGACGACGTGAAAGCCCCAGTCGGGGTAGGCGTTGTCGCCGATCACCGGCTTGTCGGTCAGTTCGCGATCGAACGGCGTTTTCGGATCGGTGTTGACGTGGACGGCGAGGTAATTGGCGTGCGCGCCGCGGACGCACTCGCCGGACAGGCGGCCTGGCACCCGGGCAAAGCGGGTCGGAACCCGGCGGCCATCGACCTGCCAGCTGGCCTTTGGCATAACGCCTTGCGCGACCCCGCCGCGCCACCACGGGAAGCCGAGGATAGCGTCGAGCGGTGCACTTCCTCCCTCGAGTCGGGCGGGGTTGGCGCAGGCCGCTTCCATCGCCGGGTCGCGCGAGACCCCGAATAGCGCGCTGGCCGGAGGCGGGATCGAGTCGCGATAGCTTGCCCAAACGATCGCGCAGCCGATCTGGCTGGAGGCGCGGCACAAGTTGATCGACTTGAAGTCGCCGCCGACATCCTTCCCCTTAGGCACTAGCAAGCTGGTACCTGGCAGCATCGCCGAAAGCAGCCGGCGCTGGATCGGCTTGCCGTCAATTTCTTCGGCGACGAGTCGCTTGAGGACGTTGGCCCCCTGGCTGTGGCCGATCAGGACGAACGGACGTCCGCGATTGTCGTGGTCGAGATAATCACGCCAGGCGTCGCGAATGTCGCGATATCCGCGCTTCTCGTCCCAATCGACCTTTGCCCCGCTCAGTCGGGCGCGAAGAGCGGTCAGAGTAACCTGGCGGTAGATCGGCGCGAACGGGCGGCATACGCTGGCAAATCGCGCGAATTGCGATGCGATGCGGTCGTTTTCGTCGGAACTGGCGACCATATCGCTGATCGGGGTCGGCTCGAGCGAGGCGGTCGGATAGACGTAGTAACAGTCAGCCCCCCGTGTCGATGGACGTGGGTCGGGTTCGACTTTCAGCGAACCATCGGCACCGACGCGGGTTACCTTCTGGTCAACTGCACACGCGTCCCGTCGTCCGGGTCGACAGAGCCAATTGCGGCCTAGTCGATAATCATTGTCAGCTGTCAACGGAGGCGTTGCCGCCATCGCCAAAAGAAATGCAAACGACACGGCGACCTCCTCTCTCTCGAGCGACCAACGCCGCTCGAAACATGGCGCAAAGCATAGGTTGCGGCGCGGTTGACGCAATCACCTGCAAATCACCCCGCGATACTGCGGTATGTACGATAACTTTTTTAGATGAATCAGATAACAGATAGTCATGGATAGTTGGGTTCGCAGCGATTTGACGAGAAGAAACAGTTGCCTAGATGCCGCGACTGCAAAACTTTTACGACTCATCGATAAAAACTATTAGGTTGTGGGCTGGATTTTGTGAGCACAGTCTTTGACAAGAGAAAAACAGAAAAATGACGGGGATCACGCGGCACTCAATTGCTGCGTGGGTCATCACAAGGGGGAAGTAATATGAAGTCTCTTTGGAGCACATCCGCCGCAGTGACGGTGCTCGCGGCGCTCGGGGCCGGGGGGTCGCCAGCCTTCGCGCAGACCGCACCGGCGACGCAGGCAGCACCGGCGCAGACCGCGCCGGATAACACCAACGCCATCGCCGACATCATCGTGACGGCGACGCGCCGCGAGGAATCGGCCAACCGGGTGCCGATCGCCATTCAGGCGCTGAGCGGTGACTCGCTGAGCAAGCTGAACATCACTAACTTCGAGAAGCTGATCGAATACCTGCCCAATGTGCGCACGGCGTCACGCGGGCCGGGGATCTCATCGATATATATCCGCGGTCTGGCCACCGATACAGCCGGCGCTCAGATCCTCGGCGTTGCCGGGGTCCAGCCCAGCGTCGGGCTTTACCTCAACGATGCGCCGGCTTCTACTCCGGGCCGCAATCTCGATATCCACGCAACCGACCTCAACCGGATCGAAGTCCTGGCCGGTCCGCAAGGCACCCTGTTCGGGGCCAATGCGATGGGCGGCGTAGTGCGCTACATCACCAACAAGCCCGACCTGGCCGATTTCCATGCCGGATTTACCGGCAATGCCGCCACCACCAAGGGCGGTGCTGCCAGTTTCGGAGCCGAAGGGTTTATCAATATCCCGATCGTCAAGGACAAGCTGGGAATCCGCCTAGCGTTCTACAGCGATCATCAAGGCGGCTATATCGACAATGTCGCCGGAACGTACCGGATGCCGTGGGATCCGGGCGGTCCAGGCCGCTTGCCGACCGGAAACCCGCTGCTGGTTCAGCAAGCGATCCAGTCTTGCGTCGGTGTGCTCAACTGCGTTGCGACCGCCACCGGCACCAGTGGCGGCTTCAAGGTGCCGCTGCGCCGGTCGATCAGCAACAATGCGTTCATCGAAGACAATTACAACGACGCCAACTACAACGGCGGCCGCGGTACGATCTCCTACCAGTTAAACGATGACTGGTCGCTCGAAGCGATGTCGATGTATCAGGAGCTCAAGACCAACGGTGTGTTCGACTATGCACCGGGGGTCGGCGACCTGAAGGTCCAGCAGTATGGCCCGAACTCCCTGAAAGACACGATCAGCCTGAGCACGCTGACCCTGAAGGGTCGGCTTGGCATTCTGGATATGATCTACACCTCGTCCTACCAGGATCACCATTCGGTGCAGCAGGCCGACTATGCGAAGTATGCCAACATTGGCCTGTTCATGCCCTACTACAACTGCGATCGGGGTGTGTACTACGCAGGCTACGCCAACTCGGCCGCCAACGGCCAAACCTGCTATGCGCCGGCCAACAGCTACAAGATCAACGATCGCAACCGCCGCTGGACCCAGGAATTCCGCGTCAACACCCCTGCCGACAGGCGTGTGCGGGGGACGTTTGGTTTATTCTATGACGTCAACCGCATCTACGACGTGACCCAATGGAACTACGTCCTTCCAGATGCCGGGTTCGTCTACAACCTCGCGCCAAACCCTGCGGTTAATCAAGAGATTAAGGCAGGCGTTCTGCCCGGCGCG
>JANMWM010000194.1:0-5868 GCA_031394005.1 Sphingomonas sp. | reverse complement strand
GTTCTTCTTCATCAGGTGCGTGACGCCCTGGTTCAATTGCTTCGACACCGCCCGGCTGCGGCCGACGACCTTAGCCAGGTCGAACGACGGCTTTTCGGACGACAGCCCGTACGCGTCGGCATGCTGCATATAGTGATAGATTTCGGCCGAGCGCAGCAGCGCCTTGGTTGGGATGCACCCCCAGTTGAGGCAGATTCCGCCAAGCAACTCGCGCTCGACGATCGCGACCTTGAGCCCAAGCTGTGCCGCGCGAATCGCCGCGACATAGCCGCCCGGCCCCGAGCCGAGGACAATCAGGTCATAAGTGTCAGCCATCTGCATTTTCCTCTGCCGCAATCGTTCGCAGCTTGTCATATTTGTTAAACACAATAAAAGTGAAGCGACCGCTCGCGACCGGAGTCTCCCCCTCTCCGTCCCGCTCGCGCGCGATCGCATCAGCGGCGACGGTCAGCGAGGTTCGCCCCTGCTTATCGATGCGCACGAACACCGACAGCTCGTCCCCCACCGCCTTCGCGCCGGTGAAGCGCAGCTCGTCCGCCGCGTCGACGACGCACTTACCGCGCGCGGTGAGGGACGCAAGGCTCCCCGCGGCGAGCGCTATCTGGTTCATCAACCACCCCCCGTACACCCCGCCATAAGGGTTGGTATCCGCCGGCATAACGGTGACGCGGATGAGGGGGATAATTTCAGGCAAGGCCAATCACTAGAGCGAGCGCCGACAATAAAGCTGATAGTCCGGCAAACGTCGCTGCGATCTTATTGAAACGGGCTGACTTTTGAGATGCTACCAACCAAGGATCGGTTTCGGGAACGCGGTCCCAATATGTTCCTGGGGCAAGAAAGTTGACCGCCGCAGATTTAAACCAATGCCAAGCTGCCCCAACAGCAAAAACGGCAGCCGCAAATTCAGCTACCGTTTTGCCGAGAATGACGTCGTTCAAGCCACCAGCCCCAGAGGGTTCTCCACCAGCGCCTTGAACGCCTTCATCTGCCTTGCCCCGTCGGCGCCGTCGATCGCGCGGTGGTCGAAGCTGCCAGTCGCACTCATCACCGTCGCCACGGCAAGCGCGCCGTCGACCACATAGGGCCGCGCCTCGCCCGCGCCGATCGCCATGATCATCGCTTGCGGCGGGTTGATCACCGCCTCGAACTGCTTGATGCCGTACATGACCTTGTTCGACAGGCTGGCGGTGCCGCCCTGATATTCATTGGGCTGGAGCTTGCCTTCCTTGGCGCGGCCGGCCAAGTCGCCCATTGACCTGGAGATGGCCGAGATCGCCATCGTGTCGGCGCCTGTGACGATCGGGGTGATCAGCCCGCCGGGGATGCTCACGGCCACCGAAATGTCGGCGCGGCTATATTTGATCAGCGTGTCGCCGGCGAAGCTGACGTTGCATTCGGGGACTTCGATCAGCGACAGGGCGAGCGCCTTGACCAGCATGTCGTTGACGCTGAGCTTCACGCCCCGACTGGCGAGCCCCGCATTCAATTCGCCGCGCAACTTGAGCAGCGGGTCGAGGCGGATGTCGACCGTCAGATAAATGTGCGGGATGGTCTGCTTTGACTCGGTCAGGCGGCGCGCGATGGTCTTGCGCATGCCCGACAGCTTGACGACCTCGTGCGGGATGTCGGTTTCGAACGGCGTGGCGGCGGCCTTTGGCGCGGCTGCTTGCGCTGCGGCCGCAGGGGCCTGGACTGGGGGAACAGCGGAACTCGCCGAACCGAGATCGGCGCGCACTACGCGTCCATTCGGGCCCGAACCTTTGAGGCTGGAAAGGTCGATTCCCTTCGCCTCGGCGAGGCGGCGGGCAAGCGGGCTCGCCTTGACGCGAACTCCTGGTTCCGCGGTCGCGGGCTTGACCGGCGCGGGCGCCGTTTCTCCGGCGGCGGGTGCTGCGGGCGGCGGAGGGGCCGCGGCTGTTTCGGCCTTGGCCGGGACGGGCTCGGGCTTTGGCGCGGCAGGAGCGGTCGCGGCGACGGCCGGCGCAGGAGCGATCGTGGCCTCGCCTCGGCTGCTGCCTCCGGCAGCGGCGTCGCTCGGCTCCCCCTCAGCCGCCATCGTCGCGATCACCGCGCCGACCTTCACGCCTTCGCTGCCCTCAGGCACCAAGATCTTCATGATCGTGCCCTCGTCGACCGCCTCGAACTCCATCGTCGCCTTGTCGGTCTCGATCTCGGCCAGCAGGTCGCCCGATTTCACAACATCGCCTTCCTTGACGAGCCACTTGGCGAGCGTCCCTTCCTCCATCGTCGGTGAAAGCGCGGGCATTTTGAGCTCGGTCGGCATGGGCAATCCCGTGTCTGAAAAGGGTCGCTTCGCACAAAGACCAAAGCGGCGCGCATGGTCAAGGAAAAGGCGCGCTCCTTGCGCGAAGACGCGCTTTGTGAGCAGCTTTGCGGCGATGAACCAACCCGGACCGCCCACGCGCACCTATCTGGTGGTGATCGACGACAGCGCCGAGGCGCGGGTCGCCTTGCGCTTCGCCGCCCGCCGCGCCGCCAAGACCAATGGCGCGGTTGAAGTACTGGCGATCGTCGAGCCGCAGGACTTCGTCCAGTGGGGCGGCGTGCAGGCGGCGATGGAGGAAGAACAGCGCCTGCGCATCGAGGCCAGCGTCGCCGCCTCGGTCGGCGAGATCATGGACGCCGCCGGCATTCACCCCAGCATCGTCGTCCGCTCGGGCGAGCCGGTTAGCGAAGTCCGCGCCTTCATCGGCACCCGAAACGACATCGCGGCACTAGTCTTGGGCGCGTGCTCGGGGGGCCACCCGGGCCCGCTGGTCGCCGACTTTACCGGCCATGATTCGGGTAAGCTCCCCTGCCCGGTCATGATCATCCCCGGCAGCCTCGACGACGAACGGCTCGAAGCGCTTAGCTGATCGGGAAAAGAGCCGCATTCACATCTTCGGGCCCGATGGCACGATGGGCTTTGCGCCCGCCTCGGTTTGGCGACCGGATTATCGACACCGGCCAAGGAGCGCGGACGCTCCCGGACCCGTGCCGGATAGTAGTTCCTGGTCTGAGCAATCAGGAGGCAGGTGCCAGCGCAATGTCTTGATCGAGGAATGCACGACCGGGCAAGTTGAGCTGCATTTCGGCGCTTGTGCCAGTTACGAAAAATCCGGCGAGGGGCAGGACAACTATCGCTCCGACGACTCCGGCCGTACAGGTCTCAGCGCGACTGTCCATGTGGCCCTTCAGGCGGATCTTCACGCCTTCGATGGTCACCGAGGTAACTTGCAAGTGAATGGCGCCCGACTTTCCCCACATGCCCTTGTTGCGAACTTCGGTCAGCACGCCTTCGACGGGGCTGCGCGCGGGAATGACAACGCGACCGTTTAGAAGCACGTCCTGAGCGGCTTCCAACTGAACTGCCTGGCCGATCTTCAAATGCCTGGCCTTGGTCGTGAGCATTTCGGAAAGCGCGCCGGGAACGGGTGCGCCCGCCCGAAGCACATCGCCCTGAACTTATTGCGGGACTATCACGGCTGTCCGGACACCCGGCGCGATCGCCGTCGGCGCTTGAAAATTACGGTTTGGGCCCCGGCTTGCGCAGCACAAAGCAATACTGACGCGGCAAATACTCGGTTAATCATTACATGCCCCCTGGTCGAGCATCGATTGCTCGACATTCAGTTTCGCCGTGAGTATTTGAATGTCAACTAAAGCGATTAGTTTAATCGTGTCGAAAGTAGTTTTGCGATCGACACGAACCCCGCCTCATCCTCCCCGTCGAACCTTGCGCGCTCAGGGCTGTCGACATCGAGGACGGCGATCAGGTGGCCATCGCGAACGATCGGCACGACCAGTTCGCTGACGCTCGCGCTATCGCAGGCGATGTGGCCGGGGAAGGCGTTGACGTCGTCGACCCGCTGCACTTCAAGGGTTGCTGCCGCTACGCCGCACACGCCCGCGCCAAACGGGATGCGGATGCAGGCCACGCGGCCCTGAAACGGGCCAAGGACGAGTTCTCCGCCGATGTTGCGATAGAAACCGGCCCAGTTGAGCCCGGGCACGCTCTCGAAAATCAGCGCTGCGGCGTTGGCCATGTTGGCGATGGCATCGGTCTCACCCGCGACCAGCCCCTCGAGCGCGGCGGCGATGTCGCGATAGAGCGTCGGCTTGCCGGTCGCGCCGAGTTTGAAATCGTACATCAGTCGAAATCCACTTTTCCGCGACCCTTTTTGATCTCGCCGCGGCCTTTCTTGGTTTCGACGCGCTTGGCCTTGGCCGACCTGCTCGGCCGCGTCGGGCGGCGCCTAGTCTGGACGAGATGGGCAGCCGCGATCATTTGTGCCAGGCGGGCGCGCGCATCCTCGCGATTGGCATCCTGCGAGCGGTACCGCCGCGCCGTGATCACCAACTCGCCGCCGGCGGTCATCTTCGACCCGGCGATGGTCTTCAATCGCGCGTAGGCGTCCGGCGAAAGGCCGAGCGCGAACACCTTGCAGCGCAGCTGGCACGCGGTCGCGACCTTGTTGACATTCTGCCCGCCGGGCCCGGTCGCGGCGAGAAATTTCTCGCTCAGCGCCTCCTCTGGAAGCTCAGCCGGCGGCATCGTCCATCACCATTTCACGCCAATCACCGAAGCTTGGCGGCAGCGGCGCGGTGACGTCGATGACCGCCTTTTTCGGCCGCGGAACAACCAGCCGGACAGCATGAAGCAGCATCGGCCCACCCGGCACGCCATAGACGAAATCTCCAACGATTCCAATTCCTAATCCCTCACGCGCGTGAATCCTGATCTGGTGAGTCCGGCCAGTCTTGGGCCGAAATTCGACGAGGCTTCTGCCGTCCCGCTGTGCCACCCGACGCCAGTGCGTGACCGCCGCCTTCCCGCCCGGATCGCCGCACATCCTCCACCCGGCCTCGGCGCTCGACACCTTGGCCAGCGGCAGGTCGATCACCCCCTCCTCGCCGACCTCGCCCGCGACCACCGCGAGATAATATTTCTCGACCGCCCCACCCTCGAACGCTGCCTGGAACACGACGCGCGCCGACGGGCGGCGGGCGAACAGCAAGCAACCCGACGTGTCCTGGTCGAGCCGATGCATGGCCGTCGGCGGGCGCTTGAAGCCGCACTTCAGCTCGTCAATTCGTCGCTCGATACTGTCCCCGCCGGCGCGCGGCGTATCGACCGGCAGCCCGGCGGGCTTGTCGATCACGATCGCCTCGGCGTCGATGAACAGGATCCGCTCTTCCAACATGCCGCCGCCATGCGTCGCCCACGCCCCATAGACAAGCGCCGCACACTCCCTTTGTGGCACGCGCGCAACGATTCCCCGAGATTCCATACTTTTAGCACTTATTAACCTTTGTCCCTCAAACCCGAAATGGTTAATGGTCGCTTCAAGGACGTTAAGAGCGCGCAACCTTTCGGGGTAACGCTCTTGCCGCCGGTTCGAACAGGGGATGGACGATGCGGGTACTGCTGATCGAGGACGAGGCGACGATCGCCAAGAGCATCGAACTGATGCTGGGGACCGAGGGCTTCAATGTCTACACCACCGATCTTGGCGAAGAGGGCCTCGATCTGGGTAAACTTTATGATTACGACATCATTCTGCTCGACCTCAACCTGCCCGACATGCACGGCTATGACGTGCTCAAGAAATTGCGCACCGCCAAGGTCGGTACCCCGGTACTGATCCTGTCCGGTTTGAACGAGATGGACTCGAAGGTCCGCGCACTGGGATTCGGCGCCGACGACTATGTCACCAAGCCATTCCACCGCGACGAACTGGTTGCGCGCATCCACGCCATCGTCCGCCGCAGCAAGGGCCACAGTCAGTCGGTCATCCGCACCGGCAAGCTGGCGGTCAACCTCGACGCGAAGACGGTCGAAGTCGACGGCGCGCGGGTCCATCT
>JANMWM010000244.1:0-2194 GCA_031394005.1 Sphingomonas sp. | reverse complement strand
GCACAGCTCATGCCCGGCGGCCTTGGCGGCGGCGACCTCGCCCGCGAGACCGGCCACGGTATCGGGATCGATCCCGAACTGGCCGTCGCCCATCAGCGCTTCGCCCGACAGCTTGAGGAGAATCCGGTGGAAGCGCGGGCGGTTCATGTGGTGGCGTTATCCTCTCGAGGCGACACCGGATAGCAAAACGGGGCCGGGAGTGCTCTTACGCACCCCCCGCCCTGCTGCCAACTGCCTACGGCAGTCGTTGTCGTTAAGCGGCCGGGTCAGGCTTCTTGATGCCGGCGGTGGCGGCGACTTCGGCGGCGAAGTCGCTCGTCGCCTTTTCAATGCCTTCGCCGAGCTGGAAGCGCTCGAACGCTTTCAGCACGATCGGCGAACCGGCGTCCTTGGCTGCGGCGGCGACGACGTCGGCAATGGGGGTCTTACCGTCGATCACGAACAGCTGTGACAGCAGCGCATTCTCCTTGCAGAACTTGGCGAGGCCGCCCTCGACCATTTTCTCGATGATATTGGCCGGCTTGCCGCTGTCCTTGGCCTTTTCTATCGCGATTCCGCGCTCGCGCTCGACCAGCGCGGGATCGAGGTCGGCGGCGTCGAGCGCCAGCGGGTTGGCGGCCGCAATGTGCATCGCGAGCTGCTTGCCGAGCGCGTTGAGAGCTTCGACCGGAGCGGTGCTCTCGAGCGCGACCAGCACGCCGATCTTGCCCATGCTTGGGGCGGCGGCGTTGTGGACATAGCTGACGACGGCTCCCTGGCCTACTTCGAGGCGGGCGGCACGGCGCAGCGACTGGTTCTCGCCGATCGTGGCGATGTTGTGGGTCAGCGCTTCGGCGACCGTCCCGCCGGTCGAGAAGCTGGACGCACCGAGCGCGTCGATGTCGCTACCGGTGGTCAGCGCGAGCTTCGAGACCTCGTCGACGAAACCCTGGAACTGCTCGTTCTTGGCGACGAAATCGGTCTCCGAATTAACCTCGACGACCGCTCCCCTCGTGCCGGCGACGGCCACGCCGACGAGGCCCTCGGCAGCGGTGCGGCCGGCCTTTTTGGCGGCAGCGGCGAGGCCCTTGGTGCGCAGCCAGTCGACCGACGCTTCCATCTCGCCGCCGTTCTCGGACAAGGCCTTCTTGCAGTCCATCATGCCGGCGCCGGTGCGCTCGCGCAGTTCCTTCACCGAGGCAGCGGTGATTTCAGCCATGGGGGGAGTCCTTCTCGCTCCCCTCCCTTTTTCAGGGAGGGATGAACCGCTCGCAAGCGGTTCATGGGTGGGATCTATCAAATGAGATGGGGCCCGTATTGCGACAGACCCATTTCTGGCCCTCCCTGTAGAAGAGAGGGAAATCTAGGCTAAGCCAGCACTTCTTCGACCGGGGGCTCGACCATTGCGCCGATATCGACGCCCTTGGCGGCTTGGTTGCCGCTCTTGCCGGCGTTCGCCGCCTGGGCGATCGAGTCGGCGTAGAGCCGGATCGCACGACTTGCGTCGTCATTGCCCGGAACCGGGAAGGCAATGCCCTTTGGGTTCGAGTTCGAATCGAGGATCGCGACGACCGGGATGCCGAGCACATTGGCCTCCTTGATCGCGAGTTCTTCCTTATTCGAATCGATCACAAACATGACATCGGGAAGCCCACCCATGTCGCGGATGCCGCCGAGGCTCTTTTCGAGCTTGTCCCGCTCGCGGGTGAGCTGGAGAATTTCCTTCTTGGTAAGACCGGTGATCTCACCCGACAGCTGCTCCTCAAGGGTCTTGAGGCGCTTGATCGAGTTGGAAATAGTCTTCCAGTTTGTCAGCATGCCGCCGAGCCAGCGGTGGTTGACGAAATGCTGACCCGAGGCGCGCGCGGCATCGGCGACGGCGTCCTGCGCCTGGCGTTTGGTGCCGACGAACAGGACCTTTCCGCCGCGGGCGACCGCCGCTTGGACGAAGTCGAGCGCCCGGGCGAACAACGGCACACTTTGCGACAGGTCGATGATGTGGACGCCGTTGCGCTCGCCGAAGATGTACGGCTTCATGCGCGGGTTCCAACGGTGGGTCTGGTGGCCGAAATGGGCGCCAGCCTCGAGCAATTGCTGCATCGTGACGACATTGGTCGCCATAGGGATAAATCCTTCCGGTTAGGCCTCTGGGAAGCGGGAACGCGCGACCGAAATGGCCGTGCGCACCGGGCTATGTTGCTTCCCATGCGGTGTT
>JANMWM010000174.1:0-3588 GCA_031394005.1 Sphingomonas sp. | reverse complement strand
CCGCCGTGTGATAGGTCGGCAGCGTGATGAGGTGGTGGAAAATCCCCGCCCGTTTGGCCGAATCGCGCTGGAAAGTTCGGATCTGCTCGTCGGCCTCGGCACCGAGTTCGGTCGCGTCGTAAGTCACCCGCATTAGCTTCGCGCGGTCATAAGCCGACATGTCTCGGCCGGCTTCGACCCAAGCGTCGTAGACCTGCTGGCGAAAATTGAGCGTCCAGTTGAACGACGGCGAGTTGTTGTAGGCGAGCTTGGCGTTGGGGATAATCTCGCGGATGCGGTCGACCATCGACGCGATCTGCTCGATGTTTGGCTTCTCGGTCTCGATCCACAGCAGGTCGGCGCCATTCTGCAACGAAGTGATGCAGTCGAGCACGCAGCGGTCGGCGCCGGTCCCGGGGCGGAACTGGAACAGGTTCGAGGGGAGGCGCTTGGGGCGCATCAGCTTACCGTCGCGATTGAGGATTACGTCGCCATTGCGAGCCGTCGCCGGATCAATCTCCTCGCAATCGAGATAGCTGTTATATTGGTCGCCGATATCGCCCGGCTCCTTTGACACCGCGATCTGCTTGGTCAGCCCCGCGCCGAGCGAGTCGGTCCGCGCGACGATGATCCCGTCGTCGATCCCGAGTTCTAGAAAGGCGTAGCGGCAGGCGCGGATCTTGGCGAGGAAATCCTCGTGCGGCACGGTGACCTTGCCGTCCTGATGGCCGCACTGCTTTTCGTCGGACACCTGGTTCTCGATCTGGAGCGCGCAGGCTCCGGCGTCGATCATCTGCTTGGGGAGGAGGTAGGTTGCCTCGGCTTTGCCGAAGGCCGCATGGATGTCGGCGATGATCGGCACGACGTGCGTTTCGTAATTGTCTATCGCGGCCTGCACCTGCTTCGCCTTCAATTCGTCGCCCGCCTCGCGCGCGGCGTCGAGATCGCGGAACATCATGCCGAGCTCGCGCGCATCGGCCTGCTTGAGGAACGTATAAATCACCTCGATCAATGCCGGAACGCTGGTCTTCTCGTGCATCGACTGGTCGGGGAGAGGCCCGAAGTCGCTCCGCAGCGCGGCGATCATCCAGCCCGAGAGATAGAGGTAGCGGCCCTTGGTGGTCCCAAAATGCTTCTTGATCGAAATCATTTTCTGCTGGGCGATGAAACCGTGCCAGCAGCCGAGGGACTGGGTGTAATGCGCCGGATCGGCATCATAGGCAGCCATGTCGGCGCGCATGATCTTGGCGGTATGGCGCGCGATGTCGAGCCCGGTGCGGAAACGGTTCTGGCTGCGCATGCGAGCGACGCTCTCGGCGCTGATCCCGTCCCAGTTGCCGTTGAAGCGGCGGATGGTCTGGTCGGCGTCTGCGATGTCAGCTGAATAGGTCATTATGGGATCCCGTTCGTGAAGCCTGCCAGTTCACTACGTTCGCAGGCGCAACATGGCAGAGGGATAAAGGGAAATCTGTAAACCATTTACAGACCGCCTTGTCGTTGAAATGACGTGCTACAATAGCCATGCGCTGGAACGGATGACCCCACCCATGCGGGCGGCGCCGGGCGACACCTCCATTTCGGAGCAATTTGTTAATCGAACTCACCTATCGCCGGGATGTGGCTTGGAAATTTTCCTCTCGGCGTTGGGTGAATTTGAACCCGGTTGCCAATGCGCGGCGCGATGTGGTCGTGCTCGGCATCCTGATTGGCGCGATCGTGTTGCTGATCTGGAACGGCAGCCTGTTTTTCCATGAACTGAGCTTTGCCGGAGTTAACGGCGACGGGGTCAAGATCATGACCACCGCGCTGACGCTCAACGTCGCGCTGATCCTGTTCGGCTGGCGCCGCTACGTCGATGTCCAGCATGAGAGCGAAAAGCGCGCCGAGAGCGACGAGCGAGCGGCGGTCATGGCGACGACCGACGCGATGACCGGGCTGCTCAACCGCAAGGGGTTCGCCGACCAGAGCGCGCGCCTCGCCGATCGCGCCGCGACGACGGGTGAGACGCTGACCATGCTCTCGCTTCAACTTGACCGGTTCAAGACGATTAATGACCGCCACGGCTATGATGTCGGCGACGAGCTGCTCCGCCGTCTCGCAACCGCCATCCTCGGCCTCGTCGACCGCGAAGTCGCCGTCGCGCGCCTTTCGGGAGACGAGTTCGCGCTCGCCCTCGTTCGCCCCGCGGCCGACACGCCGGCGATCGACACGCTTGGCGAAATCCTGCTGCGCACCGTCACCCAGTCCTACGAATTCGAGGGTAAGTACATTCATGTCGGCGCCTACGTCGGCATCGCCCGCGCCGATGGGCGCCCGGTGGCGGTTGCCGACCTGCTGCGCCGCGCCGACATCGCGCTCGAGCAGGCACGCAGCTCGCGAAGCGCCCGCCCGCTGTGGTTCGATGCTGGAATGGAAAGCGCGCTCATCGCCCAGAGCGAGATCGAGCAGGGCATCCGCTTCGCTCTCGAGCATGAGCAATTCGAGCCCTATTTTGAGCCCCAGATAGACCTCGCCAGCGGCCGGCTGATCGGATTCGAGGCGCTTGCCCGCTGGAATCACCGCCTGTCGGGGCTCATCATGCCCGACCAGTTCATCCTCGTCGCCGAGGAAATCGGCCTCATCGGTCGACTATCCGAACAGGTCATGCGCGCTGCCTTTCGCGCCGCGGTCGACTGGCACCCGTCGATCAGACTTTCGGTCAACGTCTCGCCTAAGATGCTCAGCGACGCGTGGCTCGCGCAAAAGATCGTCCGCCTGCTGAATGAAACCGGGCTCCCCGCCAACCGGCTGGTGGTCGAGATCACCGAGAGCTCGTTGTTCGTCGACATCGACCAGGCGCGCACCATCGTCGACAGCCTGAAGAATCAGGGTATCCGCATCGCGCTCGACGATTTCGGCACCGGCTTCTCGTCGCTATCCTATCTGCGTACGCTGCCGTTCGATGTCATCAAAATTGACCGCAGCTTCATCGCCACCATCCATCGCGACCGCGAGAGTGCGGCGATCGTCCGCGCCGTGACCACGCTCGCAACAGCCCTCAACGTTCCAGTCACGGTGGAGGGAATCGAGGATGCCGCGACGCTCGATGCGGTCGTCGCGATGGGCTGTGCAGTCGGTCAGGGCTGGTATTTCGGCAAGCCGATGACCGCCGACCAAGCCGGAGCGATGGTCCGCGCCAGTGCTGCGGGTGACGCCGTTCAGGCTGCGGCGCCGATCCCGATCACGAGCGCGATCTAGTGTCCTGAAACTGAAGTTCGCTATTGTTTAGGCTCAATTATGCTCGAAAGTCATTTCCTGCGAAGGGGATGGATGATGAGCAAGTTGCGACTGTCGATAGTTGATGTGACGGCCTCGGAGCGGGTTGAGCTGAGGTCTCTGGCGAACCGCCGGAAGACGGCACAGGTCTTGGCGATGCGGGCGCGGATTGTGCTTGGCTGCGCGTTTGGCAGGCACAACAAGGATGTTGTTTCGCAATTGGGCATTGATCCTGTAGCGGTCAGTAAATGGCGTCGGCGCTGCTTGGCTAACGGGCTTGATGGCTTGCGTGATGAGCCTCGCTCGGGGGCACCGCGCACGGTTGACGATGCCCGGATCGAAGCCGTGATTACG
>JANMWM010000107.1:0-26033 GCA_031394005.1 Sphingomonas sp. | reverse complement strand
GTGTTTGTTTCGAAAACTTCGGGAACGTACCCATTTATAGTACGATGGATGGCGCTACCCTGCTCGTAAGCCGCCCACGATCCAGCATAATCGCGATTGTCCTCCAGCGCTTTACCCAAGGCGAATGCGATATGGATTCGGTCGATCTCCGCAGTTGCGGGTTCGTCCAGCCGATCGCGCATCAGCGCGACAGATTGGAGTGGGAATCGATATATCTTCAAGTTGGCGAGGCTCCACCACGCGTCGCCGAAATCGGGTCGCTCAATCGTCGCGGCAATATAGGCCTCAACGGCCTCGTCGGTCCGACCCTCGGTCTTGAGCGCGTGGCCTAGCCACAAGTTGAGATCAGCGCGATGTGACCGCGCTTCAGCGTTTTCGCCGATAGTTTCGCGCAACATTTCGCGATAGACCGGTATAGCACCTTCGAAATCGCCCAGCCCAACTTGGATCGTTGCTGCCTGGATGCGGTGCGCATGATTGGCAGGGTCGAGTTTGAGCAGCGGCTCGAGACCGACTCTCGCTTGCGGAAATTTGTGGCGCGCGATCAGCACCTGAACGTATTCCTGCCTCGCCTCGTGATGATCGGGCACCATCGCTAGAATACCCGCATAGAGCAGTTCGGCGTCATCGAGCACATTGCGCATGTGACCGATTTGTGCGAGCAACCTCATCGCTTCAGGATGATCCCCGGCATCGAGAAGGCACTGCCGAATCTGCGTTTCGGCGCGGTCAATCTCTCCGTCGCCGTAGAGGACCTTGGCATGAACGATTGGCAGCGGCAGACTGGCGAGATGAGCGCAGTGCTTTGCAGCGAGAGCAGCGCCAGCGGTATCGCCCGTCATGCGGAACAGCCCATCAAGGATGCGCCAACCCATGGCCAAGGCAGGATTGATCGACACCGCTGTGCGCAAATCGGCAATGGCAGCGGGTGCGTCACGCTGTGCAACGTGGCAAAGCCCGCGTTCGAGGAACATCTGGCTAAAGCGCGGATGGTGTTTGGCCAGCTGCTCGAGCGCAGACAGCGCCGCGTCGGTCTGTTTGATCATGCGCAACGAACGCGCTGTGATCAGCAACAGATCGCGATCCGCCGGATGCGCCTCGAGAAGCCGTTTCGCGCCCGCGACCGCGCCAGCATGATCATCATTCGCCTGCAGCGCGCGCAAACTGCTTATTTTTGATCCGAGTAAAGCCGCGGAATTCGGCGGCAAAGGCCGAGCAACATTTGAAGTCGGCTGTTCGGTTTGGGTTGCCATTACGCCTCGTACTGTCCGGCGTCTTCCGGCAAGAGTCAAACTTGCGGTGCCGTCAAGACAGCATGGGGTGACGCTTTTGACACCACCCCTGCCTGCCGAGCATTTGCGTACGATCAGATTTTAGTGCTGATCTTGAGGCCGTAAGTCATAGGACGCACGATTGTGGAGGTTTTGATGTACTGGGCCGAACTGGTGAACGTAGAGGCATGGCTATTTGTAAGATTATCGCCAAATATCGTCACGGTCCAGTTGTCGCGGTTGAATCCGATTTGCGCGTCTAGCAGCGCATAGCCGGGCATCTTGTAACGCAACACAGTGGTACCGGGCACGATGATACCGTTGGGGCCGAGCACACTGCCGTTGCCCGCAACGTAGCCCGACGGGTAGGTCGCAGGCTCGTTGAACATAGCGCTTGTGTACGACACGCCGCCCGCCACAAACCAATTCATGTCCGCTTTGCCCGCCCACTCGTAGCGGCTGCGGACGTTGGCTTGGATATGCGGGCTGAACGGCGTGACACCGCCAACATTACCGAATGGGCTTTGTACCGGTTTCACCGCACCGCCTGAAAAGACTTGGGTGATGCACTTACCAAAGCTCGAGACGCCCGGGTTGTTTGCTATGAAGCAGGGTGAATTCGACTGCTTCGAATTGTTGTAGGTAGCCGAGCCTTGGATCGTTAACCCGGTCGATGGCCGTGCCACGATTTGCACTTCAACGCCCTTGATGTGATAGTTTGGGCCGTTGGTTCCGAAAGAGGTGTTGCCGAAGCCGGCAGAAGGATTGAAGAATCCGACCTGCGTGTTCTGCCAGATCATGTAGTAGGCTGACATGTTGAAGGTCATCCTCCGATCGAACAGATCAGTCTTCAAACCGACTTCCCAGTTGGTCAACGTGTCGGGGGAGTAGGCAGCCGAAACCAGCAACTGCTTTGCGTGCGGGGCGACCGGATCCGAAACCCGCGCCGAAGGCCCGCGGTTAAATCCACCTGGGCGGAAACCCTGACTGAACAAGCCGTAAATCATCGTGTGCTCTTGCGGCTTCCACGTAATCACGCCTTTGCTCTTGAAGCCGTGGAAGGTGGCCTTGAGCCCCAAGGCGTCCAGGTTCGAACCCGTTACGCACACAGGAGCTTGATAGCACGACGCGCTGAACGAGGAATAGACCGAGCCGGTCTCATACTCCTTGTATTGGAAATACCGCGTGCCGGCGGTGAGCGTCAGGTGAGGCAGGATATCGAAATCTACCGACCCGAAGGCCGCATACTGCTTGTACCCACGCTGGGTATCTTCACCGAAAGAAACGCCTGGCGCACGTGCGCCGGGAACGTTCAGTGTTGCTGCGGGGTTGGGAGCAACCTGCGCAAGGCACACCGTGCCCGCTGCCTTGATGGCGGCGGCCGTCAATGAAGGATTGCACGACGGGATGGTCGAGTAGAACCAGTCTTGGTTATCCCGGATACCAAAGGATTCATAGTAAGCGCCCGCGATCACGCGGAACCGATTGCTGTCAGGCGACGACACCCGGAATTCGTGGCTTTCATGCGTAGTGCGGATACCCTCCCGCCAGAAGCTCGCGGGCGAATAGCAGAATGGCGCCGCGCCAGCGTTGAAGTAATAGTTCGCACCACCCGTGCACTGGTAGAAAATTCCGTAAGTCGCTCGTGCGTAGTTGGTATAGTCACCCTGCAATGAAATGTGACGCTTTAAGTAAGATCCCGTATATATTAACTTGAAATCATTAATCTTGCCGTTGATCGACCACGATGTATTCGTGTATTTGTCTTTAGTGTACTGTGGCTGAAACAGAGTTGATGAGAGACCGGCAAGAGGCGCATAATCATAGGTATAGGCCTGGGTCGCAAAGGTGCCCTTAGTATCGAGGCTTTGATAGGATTCAGTAACCAGAGCGTCCCAGTTGGGGGCGATCTTGAAACCAAGCTCGACGCGTCCACCAGCGTAATCCACTGGGTTGAAATTGTCCTGAACCAGCGAGGCATTGTTGTATTGGCCACCGTTAGTTTGCTGGTCCGGCGTCAACTTGTTGCCGTTACCTCTGTACGCAAGATAATAGGAGCCAAGGTCACTCGGCAAGCGAGTGAAGGTCGAGGCTTTGTTGTCAATGTAGCCGCCGTGGTGATCGCTGTAGATCACCGCGCGAAGCGCCAACTTATCATTGATGATCGGCACGTTGACCATGGCATTGAACGCGCCGTTAACCCCCCCGCCAACTGTGCCGCCGAAGCTGCCCTCGACCCTGCCTTCGAACTTGCCGAACTTGGGTTTGTTGGTGATGTAACGAACCACGCCAGCCTGTGCGCCCCCACCGAACAACGTTCCTTGCGGCCCTTCGAGCACTTCGACGCGCTCGATATCAGCCACATAGACATCGGCGTTGTGCGCCGGGAACTGCATGGACTGGTCGTCAAGGTAAATCGCGACGTTGGGGAAACCGCCGATCGTACCGGCCCCCTGCTCGCCGGCATAGCCCGCTGACAGCCCGCGCATGAAGATGGCGCCCGCACCGGGCCCGTTGTTGGCGAACGAAACGTTGGGAGTGTACTTCAACAAGTCGTTAAACGTAGTGACGTTGAGCTTACTGAGCGTATCCGTGCTGAAGGCCTGAATGGTCAGAGGCACGTCCTGGATCGACTGGTCGCGGCGGGTCGCGGTCACGATGATTTCGCCGACGTCACGACTGGCCGGCTGGTCGACCGTCGCCCGGCTGGCGGGTTGCGGAGCAGACTGCGCAAAACTGGGCGTCGCGCCGGCCCCGAGCACTGCGATCGCGGCGATCGCCGATGAGGAAATCCACTTGGCGTTCACTAGACGTCCCCCATTTTTTTTGCCCCGGATGCGCGAAGACTGTTGTCGTCCACTGCCCAAGTGAAAGCTGGTCTGGCTTTTGATTACATGCAATTCAACAAATTTTGGTGATTGGTAAAAATTATTGCGAACACGAAACGCAAAGGCAGCAGGGGAAGTCAAAACAACGGACCCCGCCGCGATGAACGCGACGACATTGATCCGCAAGCTCGGTACGGCGACTGATGCAGCGATCACATGTTGAGCAAATGGCCACCAGCGCGGCGATTTAACAGTCGCTGGGTTTCACGATCGTTCAGTTCCCTGCGTTTGTACCGAGAGGTTGATCAAGAGCGCGGTCAAGCGGGCCGCGCAGCGCGAACATCAAAACTGCGCCCACGGCAGCGATGCCAGCATCCATCGTCCAGAATATTGTCGGGCTCATCTGGTCATAGAAGCGGCCAACCCACCCGGCCATGGTGTGCGCGATGAATGGTGACAGGAACGCCGCGCCCATCATTGCGCCCGTTACCGAACGCGGCGCAGATTTGCTTACCAGCGCCAGCGTCGTTGGCCAGTAGTACATCCATCGGTCCGGATCGTCTAAATCGCTATTTTCTGGGAAAAAACTGGTGGGCGTGGCAAGGATTGAACTTGCGACCCCTGCGATGTCAACACAGTGCTCTACCACTGAGCTACACGCCCACGCGAAGCGCTCTCTAGGGTGCGAAGTCCTTTGCCGCAACCCTCCCTTTAGCCGCGGTAGCTGGCCGCAAACTGGCGACGAAGCGCCTCGACCTTGGGGCGGTCGTTGATCACGATGTAGGGGTAGTTGGGGTTACGCGCCATGAAGCGCTGATGCTCGGCTTCGGCCGGATAGAAGCCGCGGAACGGCTCGATGGCGGTGACGATCGGACGCCTGAACAGGTGCGCGGCGGACAACTGGGCGACGTAAGCACGCGCGACGCGGGCCTGAGCGGGCGACGTCGGAAACAGCGCCGAGCGATATTGCGTACCGTGGTCGGGGCCCTGCTCGTCCTTGAGCGTCGGATCGGCGACAACCGAGAAATAGATGCGCAGCAGGTCGCCGTAGCTGACCTGAGCGGGGTCGAAGGTCACGCGAACCGATTCGGCATGGCCGGTGCGGCCGGTCGAGGACTGGTCGTAGGTCGCGGTTGCGGCCGCTCCGCCACTGTACCCCGAGGTCGCGGAGAGCACGCCTTTGACGTGCGAATAAACCCCCTCGACCCCCCAGAAGCAGCCGCCGGCGAATACCGCTACTTCGCGGTGTCCGGTCGCAGGAATATCGATTGCGGCGCGCGGCGCAGTAATGCTGGCCGGGGCAGCGCCCGGCGCCGCGACGACCGCTGTTATCATTGCGCCGACGATAGCGAGGGAAATGAAGGCGGGGTTGGCCATCAGTGATGCTCCGAAATTGGGTTGGCACGGCGATTAGCGGAGGATTGATTAACCTCACGAGAACAATCGGCGGGCTGCATCGGATGCAAGAGTTTGGAGATCATGGTCGTGGTGGCGACTTTTCGTCATTGGTGACGATGGCGTCAAAACCGTGAGGTCCGTCATGCTTGGGGACGAAGCGACATTCCTCAAGAAAAGACCCACTACATACGCCCTATATGGCATAAAATTCGTGAAAACGGAATGGCGTTAGCGGTTCAGCTGCCGAGGTTGAGCAGCGCTTCGACGATCGCGTCGGCGGCGACTTCGGCCGACATGCTGGTGGTGTCGATCCGTAATTCGGGGTTCAGCGGTGTCTCGTAGGGACTGTCGATCCCGGTGAAATTCTTGAGCTCGCCGGCGCGTGCCTTGGCGTAGAGGCCCTTGACGTCGCGCCGCTCGGCCTCGGCCAGCGGAGTGTCGATGAACACCTCGAGGAATTCGCCCGGTGGGATCATCGCGCGGACCATCTCGCGCTCGGCGTGGAACGGCGAGATGAAGGCGGTGACGACGATCAGCCCGGCGTCGCTCATCAGCCGCGCGACCTCACCGACGCGGCGGATATTCTCGATCCGGTCGGTCTCGGTGAAGCCAAGATCCTTGTTGAGCCCGTGGCGGACATTGTCGCCGTCGAGCAGGAAGCTGTGGCGGTTCATCCTGTTTAACTTCTTCTCGACGAGGTTGGCGATGGTCGACTTGCCCGCGCCCGACAGGCCGGTCAGCCAGACCACCGCAGGGCGCTGGTTCTTGAGACGCGCGCGCGTAACGCGGTCGACGCTAAGCGCCTGCCAGTGGATGTTGGTCGCGCGGCGGAGCGCGAAGTGGATCATTCCGCAGGCGACAATAGCATTGGTAACCCGGTCGATGAGGATGAAGCCGCCGAGCGCCTTGTTCTCGACGTAGGGGGCGAAGACGATCGGCCGGTCGGTGGCGAGTTCGGCGACGCCGATCGCGTTCAATTCGAGCGTTTTGGCGGCGAGATGCTCCATCGTGTTTACGTTAAGTTCGTACTTCGGCGTTTGGAGCGTGGCGCCGGCGGTCTGGGTGGCTAGCTTGAGCATGTAGGTGCGGCCCGGGACGAGCGGGTCGCTATCGAGCCAGACGATGCTAGCTTCGAAGCGGTCGGCGGCGGCGGGAGAATCGGCGGCGGCGGTGATGATGTCGCCGCGCGCGCAGTCGACCTCGTCGGCCAGCGTCAGGGTCACCGACTGGCCGGCGTCGGCGTTCGGCAGGTCGCCGTCCATCGAGACGATGCGCGCGACGGTCGAGGTCGCGCCCGAGGGCAGGATGCGGACCGCGTCGCCGGGCGCGACGGAGCCGCTCGAGACCAGCCCGGCAAAGCCGCGGAAACTGGCGTCGGGGCGGTTGACCCATTGCACCGGCAGGCGGAACGGGCCGCGTGCGGCGGCGGCGGCGTCGACTTCCAGGCCTTCGAGTGCTTCGAGCAGCGTCGGGCCGGCGTACCACGGCAGTTTCGCCGAGCGATCGACGACATTGTCGCCGCGCACACCCGAGACAGGAATGGCAATGAAGCTGCCGAGCCCGGCCCGGTCGGCGAAAGCGCGATAGTCGGCGACAATTTCGGCGAAGCGCGCCTCGCCTTCCTTGTCGACGAGGTCCATCTTGTTGACCGCGAGGACGCGGTGGCGGACGCCGAGGAGGTCGACGAGCAGACTGTGGCGGCGGGTTTGGGTGAGGATGCCCCGGGTCGCGTCGACGAGGATAACCGCAGCGTCGGCGGTCGAGGCGCCCGTCACCATGTTGCGCGTATATTGCTCGTGGCCGGGCGTGTCGGCGATGATGAATTTTCGCGTTGGCGTAGTGAAGAAGCGGTAGGCGACGTCGATGGTGATGCCTTGCTCGCGCTCGGCGGCGAGGCCGTCGACGAGGAGCGCGAAGTCGATTTGGTCCCCTCGCGTGCCGACGCGTGCCGAGTCGGCTTCGAGCGCACTGAGCTGGTCGTCGAAGATCTGGCGCGTGTCGAAGAGGAGCCGACCGATGAGGGTCGACTTGCCGTCGTCGACCGAACCGCAGGTGATGAAGCGCAGCAGCGACCTTCGCTCATGGCGGACTAGCCAGCCGGTGATGTCGTCGGCGATGGCCTGGTCGGGGCGATGGCCGGTCATCGGCGCGGGTCAGTCAGGCGGACGGGCATTAGAAATAGCCCTCCTGCTTATTCTGCTCCATCGACGTCGCGGGGTCGTGGTCGATTGCCCTGCCCTGCCGTTCTGCGCTGGTGGCGAGGAGGGTTTCGCGGATGACCTCGTCGATCGTCGTCGCCTCGTTCTCGACTGCGCCCGAGAGGGGGTAGCAGCCCAATGTGCGGCAGCGGATGCTGCGGGTCACTGGCCGTTCGCCGGGGCGCAAGGGGAAGCGATCGTCATCGATCACCAGGATGAGGCCGTCGCGAATTACCGTCGGGCGCGAGGTGGCGAAGTAGAGCGGGACGAGTTCGATGCCCTCGCGCGCGAGACATTGCCACACGTCAAGCTCCGTCCAGTTGCTGATCGGGAAGGCGCGGAGCGATTCGCCCAGCGCCTTGGCGGTGTTGAACAGGTTCCACAGCTCGGGGTGCTGGCGGCGCGGGTCCCAGCGGTAGCTGGCTGAGCGGAAGGATAGGATGCGTTCTTTGGCACGGCTTTTCTCCTCGTCACGCCGCGCCCCGCCGAAGGCCGCGTCATACCCGCCGGCGTCGAGGGCCTGCTTCAGCTCCTCGGTCTTCCGCCTCTTGGTGTGTCGGCTGCCATGGTCGAACGGGTTGGTGCATTGGGCCACGGCGTCGGAGTTGCGGTGGACGATGAGGCGCATCCCGCTTGACGCCGCGACACGGTCGCGAAGTTCGTACATTGCGCGGAACTTCCATGTCGTGTCGACGTGAGGGAGCGGGAGTGGCGGCGGCGCGGGGAAAAAGGCCTTTCGCGCCAAGTGGAGCAGCACGGCCCAATCCTTCCCGATGCCGTAGGGCATTACGGGGCGTCGGGTTTCGGCGACGACTTCGCGCAAGATGTGAATCCCCTCCGTCTCGAGCCTGTCGAGATGGCTAGCACGGCAAACCGCAATGATGTCGACCCCCACGAGCATTACGCCGGTCCTAGGGCCTGTTCGTTTCAGGTGGAAGCGGCTCGCGCTTCCACCGATGACGTGAATCAAGCCCTAATCGAATGACGGACGCGGCGAGTTTGCAGCATAATCGACGTAATCTTTGTGAACGGCGGGCAACGCGGGCTTCATCCGCCATGCAGCCGAACGGCGTTATCTGCGTTGATGCACCCGAGCGTAAGTCGGGGATTTTGATCATAAGGAGTGGCCCCATGTCGGCAATCAAGAAAATCCTGGCCGGAACGGCCGGTCTCGCAGCGGTTATCGCGGCGGCCAGCCCCGCGGCGGCGCAATATTATCCGGGATCGGGTTATGGCAATGGCTATGGCTATGGCTATCAGAATAACAATCCGGGCAACGCCGTCGGCCAGATCATCAACAGCGTCATCGGCGCAACCCAGTATGGCGGATACCAGTACGGCAATTATGGCTATGGCCAGTCGTACGGCTATCGCGGCCAGAACATCCAGGCGAACGTCGCGGTCAACCAGTGTTCGGGCGCGGTCGAGGCTCGCCTAAATGGTGGCGGTGGCAGCTACGGTGGCGGCTATGGCGGCGGCTATGGCAATCAAAGCTATGGTCAGGGTGGCCATGTGTCGGGCATCACCAATATCGAGGCGCGCAACAATGGTGCGCTCCGCGTTCACGGCGTGATTTCGACGATGGGCGGTTATGGCGGCGGCTACCGCGGCAATGGTTATGACGGCGGCGGTTATGGCGGCAATGGCTATAACGGCGGCGGTTACGGCACGCCCAGCCTGAGCTTCACCTGCAAGGTGGATTATTCGGGCCGAGTGATTGACCTTTCGATCGACCGTAACCGCGGCAACTATGGCTACAACAGCGGCTACGGCTACCGCGGCTACTAACGCCGGGCCACTTCGGTGGACAGGAATGCGCGCGGCTCTTAGAGTCGCGCGCATTCTTCTTGTGCGCCGGAGCTCCCATGACGACCAAGCCTGCCGAAGCGATCCTAATCGTCGATTTCGGCAGCCAGGTGACCCAGTTGATCGCTCGCCGGGTGCGCGAGGCGGGGGTCTATTGCGAGATCGCACCGTTCAACGTTGCGGCGGAGGCCTTTGAGCGGCTCAAGCCGAAGGGCATCATCCTGTCGGGCGGGCCGTCGTCGGTGACGTGGGCGGACTCTCCGCGCGCCCCGCAGCATTTCTTCGACCAGGGACTTCCGATCCTGGCGATCTGCTATGGTCAGCAGACAATGGCGCACCAGCTCGGCGGGCTCGTCGCGACATCGGACAACAAGGAATTCGGACGCGCCTATATCGAGGTCGTCGGCGATTCGGCGCTGTTCGATGGGCTGTGGTCGCTCGGCGAGAACCATCAGGTGTGGATGAGCCATGGCGACCGGGTCGAACAACTGCCGCCGGGCTTCGCGGTCGTCGCCAAGTCGGAGGGCGCGCCCTCCGCAATCGCGACCGACGAGGAGCGCCGTTTCTATTCGATGATGTTCCACCCCGAGGTGGTCCACACGCCCGACGGCGGTAAGCTGCTGGCGAATTTCGCGCGGCATATCTGCGGTTGCTCGGGCGAGTGGACGATGGGCGCCTATCGCGAAGCCAAGATCGCCGAGATCCGCGCGCAAGTTGGCGACGGCAAGGTCATTTGCGGGCTCTCGGGTGGCGTCGACAGTGCGGTCGCGGCAGTGCTGATCCACGATGCGATTGGAGAGCAGCTGACCTGCGTGTTCGTCGACCATGGGTTGATGCGCGCGGGCGAGGCCGAGCAAGTCGTGGCGCTGTTCCGCGGATCGTTCAACATTCCGCTGGTCCATGTCGATGTCGAGGAACTGTTCCTGTCGGGGCTGGCCGGCGTGACCGACCCCGAGGCCAAACGGAAATTCATCGGCGCGACCTTCATCGACGTGTTCGACGAGGAGGCGAGGAAGATCGGCGGGGCGGATTTTCTGGCACAGGGGACACTCTATCCCGACGTGATCGAGAGCGTCAGTTTCACCGGCGGGCCGTCAGTGACGATCAAGAGCCATCACAATGTCGGCGGCCTACCCGAGACGATGAAGATGAAGCTGGTCGAGCCACTTCGTGAGCTGTTCAAGGACGAGGTGCGAGCGCTCGGGCGCGAGCTCGGATTGCCTGAGGCATTCGTCGCGCGCCACCCCTTCCCCGGTCCTGGTCTCGCGATCCGCATTCCGGGCGAGGTGACCAAAGAACGCTGCGACATCTTGCGCAAGGCCGACACCATCTACCTCGAGGAGATCCGCAACGCCGGACTCTACGACGCGATCTGGCAGGCGTTCGCGGTTTTGCTTCCGGTGCGCACGGTGGGGGTGATGGGCGACGCGCGGACGTACGACAACGTATGCGGGCTCCGCGCGGTGACCAGCGTGGACGGCATGACGGCGGACGTCTATCCGTTCGAAGTGGCCTTCCTGACCCGGGTCGCGACACGGATCGTCAACGAGGTCGCGGGCATCAATCGGGTGGTCTATGACTTCACCTCGAAGCCGCCCGGCACGATCGAGTGGGAATAAGCTCGGTTCGAGCAGGGTGAAACGCATCGGGCTTCTCGGCGGGAGCTTCAATCCGGCGCATCGCGGGCATCGGCGCGTGAGCCTGGCGGCGATGAAGGCGCTCGGGCTCGACGAGGTGTGGTGGCTGGTATCGCCGGGCAATCCGCTGAAGCCGGCCAAGGGGATGGCATCCTACCCTGCGCGGCTGGCTTCGGCTCGCGCAATGACGCGGGGCACGTGGATTCGGGTCAGCGACATCGAGGTGCAACTGGGAACGCGGTTCACCGTCGATACCGTCACCGCGATCGTCCGGCGCTATCCCGCGGATCGCTTCATCTGGCTGATGGGGGCCGACACTGTGGCCCAATTTCATCAGTGGAAAAAATGGCGTAAGCTGGCAGGCACCATCCCGATTGCGGTACTGTCGCGCCCGGGGTATGGAAGCCAAGCCCGCGCGGCTCGCGCGATGGGCTGGCTGCGGTGGTTCGTCCACCCCGCCGCCACGGCACGGAGGTGGACGAACTGGAGCGCACCGGCGATCAGCCTGCTTCGCTTGCCCCCCGACCCGACCTCCGCAACCCGCCTTCGCGCGCTCGACCCCGACTGGCACCTGCGTTTCGCTCGAACAGCGTCGCGCCGTGCCCCACAGGAGCTTATTTGACCGACCCTCTTCCTGCGACCGCCGCGATCTCATCCAAGGTCGCCAAGGACCCCGTTGACGTCGCCGCGCTCCACGCGTTGATCATGAAGAGCCTCGACGACAACCAGGCGGTCGAAGCGCTGTCGATCCCGCTTGCCGGCAAGTCGGCGATCGCCGATCACATGGTGATCGCGAGCGGGCGCTCGTCGCGCCAGGTAGCGTCAATGGCGACCAAGCTGGCGGCGAAGATCAAGGAAGAATTTGGCAAGATCGTCCGCATCGAGGGGCTGCCCGTCGCCGACTGGGTGCTGATCGACGCCGACGACGTCATCGTCCACCTGTTCCGTCCCGAAGTGCGTAGTTTCTACAACCTCGAGCGGATGTGGGCGTTCGGCGACGAGAAGGACGCCAAGCTCGGCGCTGCCTAGGTGTTGCCGGCGTTTTTCGGCGCGATTGTTGCGCTTTCGCTGCAGACTGCGCCGGCGCCCGTGGCGACTCACCAGCCGGTTGCGCCAGCATATACGGCCGATTCACGGCTCGCCGATCTCCAGCGCAGTCTCGACGAAATCGCCGCTGTGCCGGCGGGCGATGTCGGCATTTCAGCGATCGACCTTGCGTCGGGTCGGCGGGTCTCTGTTCATGGCGACCGCGCCTTCCCGATGGCGAGCACAGTCAAGGTGGCGATTGCCGCAACTTACCTTACGGAGGTCGATGCGGGGCACCGCAATCTGTCGGACATGATTGCGGTCGACGACCGACTGCGGCTGCGCGCCGACGGGATCAACTTCTTCGCGCCGCACAGCGGGGTGATGTTGTCGGCGGCCAACCTGATCGAACTGATGCTGACGCGAAGCGACAACACCGCGACCGACGTGCTTCTGGCAGGCCTCGGCGGGCCGGTTACCGTCGAGAAATGGATCTTACGCAATCATTTTAGCGGGATCCGAATTGACCGCAGCATCGCGCAATTGCTGGTTGACCGGCGCGGTGTCGCCGTGGCCGCCGGGAAAACCCCTGCCGAGACGCTGCGCCGCTGGGACCCGGTGACTCCCGGTTCGATTGGCGAGAGCGATGACGATGGCGTCGATCTCGCAGAGGCAGCCGCCTTCGACAAGGATCAGCGTGACACCGCCACACCCGACGGTTTCACAAAGTTGCTAGCTCGGCTCGAAAAGGGTGATCTGCTTCGGCCGGCGAGTCGCGACTGGCTGATCGCGGCGATGGGTCGCTGCCTGACGGGCACGAACCGGATCAAGGGGTCGCTCCCTGCCGGGACCATCGTCGAGCACAAGACCGGCACGTTTTCGACCATCACCGATGATATCGGCCTGATCGAACTTGGCGGCGGGCGGCGCGTCGCGGTGGCCGTCTTCACTCGCGGCGGGGCCAATCGATCGGCGATCATCGCGCGCGCAGCGCGGGCGATCTACGATGCGTTCGCGCCGACGCGCTAGGTGCTGCTGCATATCATCGCGCGGGGCAAGATCGGACGATCGAGCGAAGCCGAGCTGGTCGAGCGCTACCTCAGGCGCATCATCTGGCCGACGAAGCTGACCGAGCTTCCCGATCGCGGCGGGACTGTCCCCTCCCCTGCCCCGAACAGCGTCACCATCGCGCTCGACGAGCGCGGCGAGGCGATAGGCTCGATGGCGCTGGCGAAGAAGCTGGAAGGCTGGCGCGACGGCGGCAAGCGCGAGGCGAGATTCCTGATCGGCGCGGCGGACGGGCACGGCGAGACGGGCCGCGCCGAGACCAACCTGCTGCTATCGTTCGGGCCAGCGACCTGGCCGCATCTGTTGGTGCGCGCGATGCTTGCCGAGCAATTGTTTCGAGCGACATCGATCCTTGCGAACCACCCCTATCATCGCGAAGGATAGCCACATGCATCGGGTGTTCGCCGTCGTGGGAATGATCGCCGCCATGCCGTTGCTTGGCGCGGTCGAGCCGGTCACGCCATCGCCTGAACAGGCATTGGTGTCGGCTCGAGCCCAAGTGGCGCAAGCGGCGGCCGAAGAGGCGCGGTTCAATGACGCTGCATCGCGCGCCGGGAACGAAGCCTCGCGGCTGGCGGGCGAGCAGCGCGCGGCGGCGGCGGCGATCGCCGGGGCCGAGGCGCGAATCGGGGCGGCGGAAGCTGAACTGGCTGTCGCGAAGGCCGCACTCGCGGCTCGACAGGGTCGGCTGGCGGAGCGGCAGGCGCCGATCGCGGGCCTCCTGGCGGGGCTAGTGACGATGGGGCGCAGGCCGCCGCTGCTGACGCTGGCCGGCGGGTCGACCGAGGAATTCGTCCGAGTGCGGGCGCTGCTCGACGCGACGATGCCCGCGATCCGCGCGCGCACCGCGGCGCTGACGGGCGAGCTCGAAGCGGCGCGGCGGGCGACCGTGGTGGCGGCGGCGGCGCGGGACCGGCTCGCGACAGCGCGAGCCGGGCTCGATGCCAGGCGCGCCAAATTCGCCGAACTGGAGCAGCGGGCATTGTTGCGGCAGTCGACACTCGCGGGACAAGCGCTAGGCGCAGGGGACGAGACCCTGGCCGGGGGTGAGACCCTCGCCGGACTCGGAAGCGAGGACGCGCGGCGGCGCAACGCGATGACCGCAGCGCGGGAACTGGCGGTGCTCGATTCGGTCCCCGACCGCCCAGTGCCGGGCCAAACGGGTACCGCCCCTCCCCCTATCGCCTACCAGCTGCCACTCGACGCGCCGGTCAAGGCGGGACTGGGAACGATCGACTCCAACGGGATTCGCTCGCGCGGGCTGAGCTTCGTGAACGGTCGAGGGGCAGCGCTTGCTGTCCCCGCCGACGGAATAATTGTCTTCGCTGGCCCCTATCGGCGCTCCGACGGAGTGATTATCATCGACCACGGCGGCGGTTGGATCTCTCTGATCGTCAACGCCGGCACGAGCCGCGCGAAGGGCAAAGCCGTCAGTCGCGGCGATCCGCTCGGGTGGGCGCTCGGGCCGATCGAGGTGGATCTGACCCATAGCGGGGCAGCCGTCTCGCCCGCCTTCATCGCTGCTTCATCTACGATGCTGTCCAACCCTCCCAAAGGCGGCTAGAGTCGCCAGCCTGTTAGCTTAAAAAGGTGTTCGATGCGCTTCGCCAAGCTCCTTCCCCCGCTCGCGCTGGTCGGTGCGCTCGCGCTGATCCCGGCGACGACCAGCCAGCTCGCCGCCGCCGATACCGACACCTACAAGGAGCTTGAGACGTACATGAGCGTGTTCCAGCGGGTGCGCGCGCAATATGTCGATAAGACCGACGACCATGTTCTGATCAAGGGCGCAATCGACGGGATGTTAGCGGCGCTCGATCCGCATTCGGCCTATGCCGAGGGCGCGGACTTTCAGCAGACCAAGGCGACCACCGACGGCAATTACGGCGGGCTCGGGATTACCGTTTCGACCGAGGATGGGGCGGTCAAGATCGTTGCCCCGACCGAGGACACGCCGGCGTGGCGCGCGGGTCTGAAGTCGGGCGATTATATCACCCACCTCGATGGCGTGCTGCTGTACGGGTCGACACTCGACGAGGCGGTCGAGAAGATGCGCGGCGCGGCAGGCACCAAGATCAAGCTAACGATCGTCCGCCCGGGACGCGACAAGCCGTTCGACGTGACCTTGGTACGCGAGAAGATCGAGCTCAAGCCGGTCAAGTGGGAGATCAAGGACAATATCGGCTATATCAACATCAATGGCTTTTCGGCGCAGACCGGGGCCGCGACCGAAAGCGCGCTGAAATCGATCGACACGGCGACCGGCGGGCACCCGCTGGGTTATGTGGTCGACTTGCGCTCGAACCCGGGCGGGCTGCTTGACCAGGCGGTATCGGTCAGCGACGCCTTCCTCGACCATGGCGAGATCGTCTCCGAGCGCGGCCGCGACAAGACCGACATCGAGCGTTTCTATGCGCATCCGGGCGACCTCGCGCACGGGCTGCCAGTGGTCGTGCTGGTCGATGCCGGGACGGCGTCCGCGGCGGAAATCGTCGCGGGCGCGCTTCAGGACCAGCGCCGCGCGCTTGTCATGGGCGAACGCAGCTTCGGCAAGGGCAGCGTGCAGACGGTGATACCAATGAGCGCGTCGAGCGTGCTGCGGCTGACCACGGCGCGCTATTACACCCCTTCGGGACGATCGGTGCAGGCGGGCGGGATCGATCCCGACATCGTCGTGCCGCAGCTCAGCGATCCCGATTACAAGGATCGCCCACGGCTGCGCGAGGCCGATTTGCGCAAGCACCTGCTTAGCCAGACGAAGGTCGACGATGCGCTGCTCGAGAGTGATACGACCCCCGACCCGCGTTTCACCGCGACTGCCGACCAGTTGAAGGCGCAGGGGGTCAAGGATTTCCAGCTCGACTACGCGCTCAAGACGCTGAAGCGGTTGGCGACGATACCGGTCGCCAAGGTCGCGGCGAAATAGGGTGCGCGCGCCGACGAGCGATCAAACAGCGCTGCGGACCGCGGTGCCGGCGAATCAGGCGGCGCGGCTGATCGCGCTGCTGGTCCCGCTCGGGCTGCTCGGCGGGGCGCTGTTCTCGCAATATGTCGGCGGGCTGTGGCCGTGCGAGATGTGCTGGTGGCAGCGTTATCCGCATGGCGCGGCAATCGTGATGGCGGCGGGAGCGTTCCTGTCCGCGGCGAGCGACCGGCGCTCGCGGGCGCTGGTGGGGCTGGCGGCGCTGGCGATTGCCTTGTCGGGCGCGATCGGCGTTTATCACGCGGGTGTCGAGGCGCATGTCTTTAAGGGTTTCACCAGTTGCTCGACGATGACCAGCGGCGGAAGCACGGCGGACGTGTTCAAGCAGATCATGGAGGTCCCGCTGATCCAGTGCGACCAAGTCCAGTGGCGCTTCCTCGGACTGTCGCTGGCGGCGTGGAACGCTCTTATTTCACTCCCCTCGGCGGCGATCGTGGCGATGCTGCTCGTGCGGGGGCGGCGAGCATGAGCCGCTGGACTCCTGGCGACCGCAAGATCGACGCCGCGGCGATGTTGCGCGTCAACCAGGCGGGCGAATATGGCGCGACGCGGATTTACGCGGGGCAGATGGCGGTGCTCGGGCGCGGCACTGCGGCATCGCACCTCGTCGCTCGGATGGCCTCCCAGGAGCAGCGCCATCTCGACCGCTTCAACGAACTACTGGCCGAGCGACAGGTGCGGCCGACCTTGCTCCAACCGCTGTGGAACGTCGCCGGCTTCGTCCTCGGGGCGGCGACCGCGCTGATTTCCGAGCAGGCAGCGATGGCCTGCACCGAGGCGGTCGAGACCGAAATTGACAAGCATTATGCCGACCAACTGGTGGAGCTCGGCGACACCGACCCCGAGCTCGCCGCCGATATTGCCGATTTCCAGGCCGAGGAACTCGAGCATCGCGATACCGCGCGCAAGCATGGCGCGGCCGATGCAGTGGGCTACCCCCTGCTGACCGCAGCGATCCGTGCTGGATGCCGGGTCGCGATCGGGCTGTCGAAACGAATTTGAGCAACCGGTCTTGCGGCTCGGCCGTTGAGACGATGAAAGGACTTTTCATGAAGACCCTCAGCCTCGGCGCCGCGCTCGCCCTGCTCGGCGGATCGGTGGCCTTCGCGCCGCTGCCCGCAGTCGCGCAGAGCCGCAACTCCGAGATCCTCGTCTACGGCACCGATCCTTGCCCGCGATCGACCGACGGCGAGATTTTCGTCTGCACCCATCGCCCCGAATCCGAGCGCTTTCGCATTCCGCCCAAGCTTCGCTCGTCGGGACCACCACAAAGCCGCAACAGCTGGGTCAATCAGTCGCGGGTGTTCGCGCGCCAAGGGCTGACCGGGCCGCAGAGCTGCTCGGCGGTCGGACCGGGGGGTTACACCGGCTGTGCGCTTCAGGAAATCCACGACGCCGCGAGCGCGCGGGCGGCCGACATCAATGGCGACACCCCGCCACCGAAGTAAATCAGGCGCGGCGTTTTTCGGTCATGATCCACGCATCGATCTGCGCCTCGAGCGCGTCGAGCGGGACCGCGCCCTACCCCAGAACCGCGTCGTGAAAGCGGCGAAGATCGAATTTCGGGCCCAGCGCCGTTTCGGCGCGGGCGCGAAGCTCGCGAATTTTGAGTTCGCCGAGTTTATAGGCGAGCGCCTGGCCGGGATTAGAGATATACCGATTTACCTCTGCGTCGATGTTGGCGTCGGTCAGCGCGGTGTTGTCCTTCATATACGCGACCGCCTTTGCTTTGCTCCAACCCTTGGAGTGAAGCCCGGTGTCGACGACCAATCGGCACGCGCGCCACATTTCGTAGCTTAGCCGGCCCATGTTCTTTTCGGGGGTGTCATAGATTCCGAGCTCGATCCCGAGACGCTCGGAGTAGAGCCCCCATCCTTCGACAAAGGCGGTAAAGAAAGCGGTATATTTTCGCCAGGCGGGCATCTCGAGTTCCTGCTGGAGTGCGATCTGCATGTGGTGTCCCGGAACCGCCTCGTGGACGGTAAGCGCGGGAAGCTCCCACAAGGGTCGCTGGTCGAGCTTTGAAGTGTTGACGTAAAAGGTACCGGCAATCCCGGCGTCGGGACTTCCCGCCTGATAATAAGCCGTGGTGTTGCCGGCGGCGATCTCGGCGGGAATTTCGCGCACGCCGTAGGGCAGGCGCGGCAGCCGGGCGAACAGGCTCGGCATCTTGCCGTCGATAGTCTTGGCCTGGAGCGCGGCGGCGGCCATCAACTCGCCCGGCGTGCGCGCGAAATATTTGGGATTGGAGCGCATCTCGGCGATCCTCGCCTCACGGCTGGCGAAGCCGGCTTTCGTGGCGAGCGCGACCATCTCGGCGCGGATGCGGGCGACTTCGCCAAGGCCGATGCGGTGGATCGCGTCTGGCGTGAGGTTGGTCGTGGTCTGCTGGTGCACCTGGTATCCGTAATAGGCGGCACCGCCAGGGAGCGCCGAGGCGCCAACCGCGGAACGGCACTTACCCTTGATGTCGCGGCCATAGGCGTCGTCGAACGCCTGGTAGGCCGGGTTGATGCGCGTCGCGATGATGTCGCGCGCGCGGGCCTGCATCGCGGTCCAGTCGGCGGGGCTGACAGAGGCGGGGCGTGGGGCGGCGAAGGGCAGATAGAAACGCGATTTCGTCGGGTCGGCGACGATGACCCCGGTGATCGAGGTTTCGAACCCGGTCAGCGTAACGCATGGCTGCACATAACCCTGGCGCGCGGCGGCCACGCTGAGGTCGGTGTAGGCGCGCATCCGCTCGGGGATTAGGGCGAGCCGGGCGAGGTAGTTGTCGTAATTGGCACGGGTGCGGAACGGCAGCTGCTCGGCGAGCCCGGCGAGCGTATTGTGGTAACTGCCGAGCGTCGAATACATCAGCTGCCGCTGACCGAAGCGATTGCCCTCGATTGCGCCTTCGAGCTGGCGCTTGAGGATCGCTCGGTTGGCTTGATCGGCGGGGTCGAGACCGGCGGCGGAGATAGCATTCAGGCGGGAAAGGAGCGCCGCCGCCGCCGCCGCCGTGGCCTGGCGGTCCATCGCCGCGATGCCAACCTCGTCGAGCTGGGCATCATAGGTCGTGACGCCAGCCTGGCTCGCCGCAATCGGCGATTCGCGCAGGAGCGTCGCCCAATAATCGTCCATCAGCTGGTGAAAGGCCTGGCGGTCGGTTGGCGTCGCGGTGGCGGGCGCGGCAAGCATTGTAGTGGCGGCCAGTGCAATCAGGATTTTACGCATGAAATTCCCCCCCCCCGGTTAGCGGTCAGACTAGCTCGGGTGGCGGAGGGCGCAAGTCTGTGCCGGCCCGAAACCCGGTTAGGGAGTCGGCGGGCAAACAAGGCGTGACGTGGGGCTGGGGGCTCGCACCGCGCTCACAATTCATTACGTTTGCGACGATGACTATTTCAGACGCCACTCCAGATTTCGAACAGCAGGGCGACCGCGCCTTCCTCGGTCACCCCAAGGGTTTGGGCTACCTCGCCTTCACTGAAGGGTGCGAGCGCTTTTCCTATTATTCCATGCAGACGCTGCTGGTGCTCTACATGGTCAAATATCTGTTGCTCCCGGGCCATGTCGAGCAGGTTGCCGGGCTGGCATGGCTCAACGCGACCTTCTTTCCCGGCTTGACCGGACAGCCGCTCGCCTCGGCAATTTTCGGGACCTACACCTCTCTGGTCTATGCGACCCCGATCCTCGGCGGAATCATCGCCGACAAGCTGTTCGGACGAAAGGCGACACTTATCGCCGGCGGAAGCGCGATGGCGCTCGGTCATTTCCTGATGGCGTTCGAGGGCAGCTTCCTCGTCGCGCTGCTCGCCCTGGTGATCGGCGTCGGGCTGTTCAAGGGCAATATCGCTAGCCAGGTCGGCGCGCTTTACGGGCCTAGTGACCTCCGCCGGGCGATGGCGTTCCAGATCTTCTACATTGCGATCAGCGTCAGTGTCATCGCCGCGCCGCTAGTCTCGGGGACGCTCGGCGAGAAGGTCGGTTGGCACTGGGGATTTGGCGCGGCCGGGGTAGTGATGGTCGTTGGGCTGATCATTTATTTGTCGGGTAGCCGCTGGCTTCCTGCCGACGACAGCCGCCCGAGCGCCGCCGACCGCGCCAGTGCCTCGGCGCGCGCCAAGCTGACGCGTGCCGAATGGAGGCAGGTGATCGCGCTGGTCATCCTGATTCCGATGCTTGGCATTTCGCTGCTCACTAACCAGGAGATCTTCAACGCCTATCTGGTCTGGGGCGACCAGCAATTCCAGTTGACCTTTGGCGGCATGACGCTGCCGACCAGCTGGCTGATCACGCTCGACGCGATCCTCAGCTTCTCGATGCTGGTGGCGGTCGCGGCCTTCTGGAAATGGTGGAGCCTTCGCCGGGCCGAGCCCGACGAGCTCACCAAGATGATCATCGGCAGTCTGTTCTCGATGGCCGCGGGCATGTGTCTCGTCATCGCCGCCTGGTCGCAGCCGGCGGGAAGCAAGATCGGCCTGTTGTGGCCGTTCATGTTCCATCTTCTGAACAGCATCGGCTTCGCGCATATCCTGTCGGTCAGCCTGGCGCTGTTCTCGAAGATCGCGCCCAGGGCGATCAACTCGACGGTGATCGGTCTTTATTATCTCGCTTTTTTCATGGCCAACGCGTTGGTCGGCAAGATCGGCGGCCTCTATTCCAGCCTACCGACCCCGACCTTCTGGCTGATTCATGTCGCCAGCGCCGGGGTCGGCCTGGTGGCGTTCATCGGCTTCAAACGACTCGTCGCTGACCGCATGACGATCTCTGCCGAGCCGGACCCTTTGCCCGTCTGACCGGTTAGGAGCCGCATGACCCATCAAGAACGCGACGTGCTGAGCAAGGTCCCGGCGGTGACACTGGGGTTCTGGTTGATCAAGATTCTGGCTACGACACTGGGTGAGACCGCGGGCGATTCGGTCAGCATGAGTTGGCTCGGCGAGACCACGCCCGGTGCGGCGCAGTCGGCCGTCAACGGCTATCTGGTCGGCACCGCGCTGTTCGGGATCATGCTAGTCGCACTAGTGTGGCTACAGATCCGGGCGCGCAAGTTCCACCCATTGCTCTATTGGGCAACGATCATCTCCTCCACGACCGCGGGGACAACGCTCGCGGACTTCGCGACGCGGTCGCTGGGGATCGGCTATTTTGGCGGATCGACGCTGCTGTTCGCGCTCGTGATGCTCTCGCTGTTCAGCTGGTATCGGACGATGGGCAGTATCAGCGTCGACAACGTCAATACTCCGCGAGTCGAAACCTTTTACTGGGTGACGATCACCTTTTCGCAGACGCTCGGCACCGCGCTGGGTGACTGGATGGCGGCGGCATCCACCGATGTCCCGGCAGGACTGGGGTTGGGCTACACCGGCGGAGCGGTGGTATTTGCAGCAGGATTGGCGCTCGTCTCTGCGCTCTATTTCTGGACTCAAGTGAGCCGTGTGGCGTTGTTCTGGGCGGCCTTCATCCTGACGCGACCGTTGGGAGCTACGGTCGGCGATTTCCTCGACAAGCCGATTGCTAAGGGCGGGCTCGCCTTTTCGCGGCCGCTTGCCTCGGAAGTGCTGTTCGTGGTGATCGTGGTCTTGATATTGATCCTGCCCCAGCGAGCTGGGAGCCACCCCGGCGAGGAGCCCACAAACGCCTGATTTTGATCGACGGTGGACAAGTGTCGCTTACGAACATAGAGAGAACGAATGGCCCAGCTCGATATCCGCGAAAAACTTGCGATCCTCGCCGACGCGGCCAAATATGACGCGTCGTGCGCAAGCTCGGGAACATCCAAGCGCGACAGCCGGGGCGGCAAGGGAGTCGGCTCGACCGAGGGGATGGGCATTTGCCACGCCTATGCGCCCGACGGCCGGTGCATATCGCTCCTCAAGATATTGCTGACCAACAGCTGCATCTTCGACTGTCACTATTGCATCAACCGCAAGAGCTCGAACGTTCGCCGCGCGCGGTTCACGGCGGAAGAAGTCGTCAAGCTAACGATCGCCTTCTACAAACGAAACTATATCGAGGGTTTGTTCCTGTCGTCGGGGATCATCGCATCGTCGAACTATACAATGGAGCAGCTGGTCGAGGTTGCGCGTGCCTTACGCGAGGATCATGATTTTCGCGGTTATATCCACCTGAAGACGATCCCCGACGCCGACCTCGAGCTGGTGCGGCTGGCGGGGATCCATGCCGACCGCGTGTCGATCAATGTTGAACTGCCCACCCGCGCCGGGCTCGAGCGGCTCGCCCCCGAGAAGTCCGAAAGCCGGATTGAGGACGCGATGGCGGGAATGACGGCTTCGATCGTCGAGGCGAAGGACAATTTGAAACGGTTCAAGTCGGCGCCCAAGTTCGCGCCGGCAGGCCAATCGACGCAGATGATCATTGGCGCGGACGCCGCCAACGATGGCGACATCGTCGGGCGCGCGAGCCGGCTTTATGACCAGTTTGGGCTTAGGCGGGTTTATTATTCGGCCTTCTCACCAATTCCGAACCCGAGTGCGGTGCTCCCTCTCAGGCGCCCGCCACTTATGCGCGAGCACCGTTTGTATCAGTCCGACTGGCTGATGCGCTTTTATGGCTTCACCCCAAAGGAAGTGATGTCAGCGACCGATGCCGACGGGATGCTTCCGCTGGACATCGATCCCAAACTCGCCTGGGCTCTCAAGTTTCGTGAGAATTTTCCGGTCGACCTCAATCGGGCGCCCAAGGAAATGCTACTGCGCGTACCGGGGCTCGGGACGAAGGCGGTCGGGCGGATCCTCAAGTCGAGGCGGTGGCGGACGATCATGCTTGACGATGTCGCTCGACTGACAGTGTCGATCGCCAAGATGCGGCCGTTCATCGTGACGGGAGACTGGCGCCCGACCCTGCTGACCGATCGCGCTGACCTGCGGTCGCTGGTCGCAACCAAGGCCGAGCAGATGGAGCTGTTCGCGGCGTAAGGGGTTGATCCGTGATGCTTCGCGAAGGCCCGATGATCGATGCGCTACGCGTTACGCTTCCCGCCGAGGATGATTTCGAGGCGTGGCGAGATGCGGCACGCGGGCTGGCCGAGGCGAGCGTTCCGGCGAGCGCAGTGGTGTGGACCGTCGAGGGTGGTGAGCCCGACCTGTTCGGCGGCGACACGCCCCTACTCCCACCCGGCCCGAGCATTGCCGTGCCACGATCGTTCATCGACCTCGCCAAGTCAGCGATTTGTCATATCGATCGCGAACGCTTCTCGCTACTCTACTCACTGCTGCTCAAGCTGCGGTCGAACAGACAAGCGATGGAAGATCGCGCCGACCCGCTGGTCGACCTCATCGAGAAACTCGCCAAGGAGGTCAGGCGCGACGTCCACAAGATGCATGCCTTCGTCCGCTTTCGCGAGATCGACGAGGCGGACGGCACGCGCTTCGTCGCCTGGTTCGAGCCCGATAACCACATTGTCCGCCACACCGCAGGCTTTTTCGTGCGGCGCTTCACCACGATGCGCTGGTCGATCCTGACGCCCGAGCTGTGCATCCACTGGGACGGGAAGCGGCTAACCGAAAGCCCAGGCGCAACGCGCGCCGATGCTCCGGACGGCGATCCGGTCGAGGAGACGTGGAAGACCTATTACGCGTCTATCTTCAATCCGGCGCGAGTGAAGATCAAAGCGATGACCAAGGAGATGCCCAAGAAATACTGGAAGAACATGCCTGAAACCGCGCTGATCGCCGGGCTTATCGCGGGCGCGCAGGGGCGCGAGGCGGCGATGGTCGAACGGAGCGAGGCGATGCCGAGAGCGAAGAGCAATATCGAGGCGAGCTGGGCGGCACTGCGCGACGAGGCGGCTAAATGCACGCGCTGCGAGTTATACCAATGCGCGACCCAGACGGTGTTCGGCGAAGGGCCGCTCGACGCCAGGATCATCTTCGTCGGAGAGCAACCGGGAGATCAGGAGGATCTGGCGGGGACGCCGTTCGTCGGGCCGGCCGGGCAAGTCTTCGACGATGCGCTGGAGAAGGCTGGGATCGACAGGTCAACCACCTACGTCACAAACGCGGTCAAGCATTTCAAGTTCATACTGCGCGGCAAGAAGCGGATCCACTCGAAGCCCGATACTGCCGAGATCGCCGCCTGTCGCTGGTGGCAAGAGCAGGAGCGCGGGCTAATCCGGCCGGCCGTGACAGTCGCGCTGGGGGCGACGGCGGCACGATCGCTAATGGGCAAGACGATCACGATTTCTCGCGCGCGTGATATGCCGCTGACGCTTGCCGACGGAAGCGAGTGCTGGGTGACGGTTCATCCAAGCTTCTTGTTGCGCATCACTGAAGAGGAGCGGCGCGCCGATGAACGCGCGCTGTTCGTGCGCGATTTGAAACGCATTCGCGAGCGGATCGCGGCGCTGAGCTGATTAGTCGGCGGCGAGCAGGGTTTCAGCCGCCTGGAGATCGACCGAGACGAGGCGGCTCACTCCCTTCTCGATCATCGTCACGCCGTAAAGTCGATGCATCCGGCTCATCGTCACTGCATTGTGGGTGACGATCAGATAGCGAGTATCGGTCTCACCGGTCATGCGGTCGAGGAGGTCGCAGAAGCGCTCGACGTTGGCGTCGTCGAGCGGGGCATCGACTTCATCGAGGACGCAGATCGGCGCGGGGTTGGTAAGGAATAGTGCGAAGATCAGCGCGACGGCCGTGAGCGCCTGTTCTCCCCCGGAAAGGAGGGTCAGCGCAGTGAGCCGCTTGCCCGGGGGTTGCGCCATGATCTCGAGCCCGGCTTCGAGCGGGTCGTCGCTATCGACCAGTTCGAGGTGCGCTTGGCCGCCGTCGAACAGGGTCCGAAACAGGTTGCGGAAATGGGCATCGACTTTCGTGAAGGCGTCAAGCAGGCGGGTTCGTCCTTCACGGTTGAGGCTGCCGATTGAACCGCGCAGGCGGTGAATTGCTTCCTGGAGCTCGTCACGTTCGGCGACGCCTGTAGCGCGCGAGGATTCAATCTCGGCGAGTTCGGCCTCGGCGACGAGGTTGACCGGGCCGAGCCGCTCGCGCTCGACGGCGAGGCGGTCAAGCGCGGTGGATTCGTCCTCGGGATGGGCGAGGGTCGCAGCGTCGAAGCCGAGCTGATCTGGGAGCAGCGACGGCGAACACTCAAATTTCTCGCCGCAGATGCCGGCATATTCGCGGCGGCGGAGTTCCTGGTTTTCGGCCCGAGCAACGGCGCCGGCGCGGCGCTCGCGGGCGCCGGTGCAGGCTTCGCTGGCTTGGGCGAGCGCCCTGCCGATGCCGGCGAGCGCGTCCTCTGCCTCGCGCTCGCCGGTCGCGACGGCGAGGGTCGCAGCTTCGGAAGCGGTGGATTGCGATTCGACGGTGGTGACTTCTGCTGCGAGGGAATCGGGCTGGGGGGCGAGTTCGGCCCGCTCGTCGGCGAAGGATCGTACGCGCTCGGCGATTTCGGCGAGGCGAGTCTGGGCGGCGGACGTACGGCGGTGCCAGTTACCGGCTTCGCGCGCGGCGGTGACAAGGCGTTCTCTGGCCGCAGCGGTTTCGTGGGCTCGCGCGGACGCCTCGGCGCGCTTATCGGCAACCCCCTCGCCGGCGCGGGTCGCGGAGGAGCGGGCGAGGTCGATTTCAGCGCCGAGACCGACGGCGTCGGAAAATTCGTCGAGGATCGCTTCGGCAGCGGATACGGCATCGGCGGCGGCGGCGAGCGAGGAGGCGAGGTCGGACTGGCGTTCGGCGAGCGCGGCGCGCTGGGCATCGAGGCGATCGAGCGCGGCGGTCGCGCTGTCGCCGGATCGCGCAGCGTCGCGCGCGTCGCGCTCGGCGACGGCGGCGACGGCGCGCGAATGTTCGGCGGCGGCGCGGTGGCTTTCTACC
>JANMWM010000233.1:0-8490 GCA_031394005.1 Sphingomonas sp. | reverse complement strand
TCGGTCATGGGCGAGCGGGTAGCGGCCCCGCTCGCCATACTCAACCTAGCGTGCCACAGGCGCGGTCCAGCGGTTCATCCAGCCGAGCACCTCGCCATACCACTGGATCGAGTTCTTGGGCTTGAGCACCCAGTGATTCTCCTCCGGGAACATCACCAGCCGCGACGGAATGCCCTTGCGCTGGAGCGCGGTGTAGGCGGCGATGCCTTGCGTGTAGGGGATCCGGAAATCCTTCTCGCCGGTGATGACCAGCTGCGGCGTGCTCCAGCCGGCGACGGCGTTGACCGGATTCCACCGCTCGAACGCTGCGGGGTCCTCGTAATAGGCGTGCCCGCCATGCTCCCACTCGTCGAACCACAATTCCTCGGTCTCATAGGCCATGGCGCGGGCGTCGAACACGCCGTCGTGCTGGACGATGCAGCGGAAGCGGTCTGCCCAATGTCCCTCAATCCAGTTCATCATGTAGCCGCCATAGGAAGCGCCGAGCGCGCAAGCGTTGTCGGCCTGCAACTGCGGGTCGCGCGAGGTCGCGAAGGCGAGTCCGCGCTTCAGATCCTCAAGCGGCCAGCCGCCCCAATTTCCACGGATCGCGTCGGTGAAGGCCTGGCCGTAGCCGGTGCTGCCGTGGAAATCGACGCTGACCACACCATAGCCGGCGCTGGCAAAGACGCGCGGGTTCCAGCGGTAGGACCAGCCATTGCCGAAGCTGCCCTGCGGCCCACCGTGGACGACGAAGGCAATCGGCAGCGTCAAATTGCGCACCGGCTTGACCTTGATCCCCCACACGCGGTCGTTGTTGGCGCCGATGAAGCTGAAGCGATCGACCGTCACCGGGTCGAGCTGCGCGAGGAGATTGCGGTTAACCGTGGTGAGCTGGGTGGTGTGGCCGGAGGCATCGGTCCGGTAGAGCTCGTCAGGGGCCATAATCGAGTTGGCGGTGTAGACCACCGACCCGTCGGCCATCGGGTGCGCGTTGCCGGTGTGTCCCTCGAGAGTGAGGCGGGTGACCGCGCCGGTGGCGATGTCGACGCGGAACAGCGGGTGTTCGAGCGTGTCGTCCGCACCGACAATCAGGCTGCGGCTGTCGGGGGCCCAGGTCATTTCGCCGACCGAACGGTCCCAATTGTCGGCGATCTGGCGCGTTTCGCCAGTGGCGAGGTCAAGCAGGCGGATTTTCTGGCGGTCGGCTTCATAGCCCGGACGGTCCATTGCGACATAGGCGAGGGAGCGGCCGTCCGGCGACGGGTTCGGCAGCGCGTCGGTCGCAAGATTGCCGGCGGTCAGGTTAACCGGGGCAGAACCGTCGAGACGGACCTGCCAAATGTCGAGGTTGGTCGAGCGCGGTTCGACCGCGTCGGCCGCACGCATGGTGAAGAAGACCGAACGGCTGTCGGGCGCCCAGGCGAGTTCCTCATTGCCCCCGAACGGCTTGCCCGGCGCGTGGCCGGTCAGGGTCGAGGTAAGCGGCGTGGTCTTGCCGCTGGCGAGGTCAATCGCGAACAGGCGGGAGAATTCGCCCGGAGTCGCCCACGAGTCCCAATGGCGGATGAAACCGGTGTTTTCGTAGACCCGGCCCGAACCCGGGGTGGCTGGCCTGGTCGGGCAGCCGGCGAGGTCGCAGCCCGCCCCGACGTCGGCATAGACAAGCAGCTTCGTGCCGTCGGGCGAGATGAGGAAGCCGTTGACGTCGACCTTGCTGTGCGTGATCTGCATTGGCTTGCCGCCCCGGCCCATTCGCCACAGTTGCGCCACGCCCGACTTGCTCGACAAATAATAGATCGAATGGCCATCGGGACCGAAGGCGGGAGAGCCTTCGTTCTCGCCAGGGGTCGCGGTCAGGCGGACCGGAGTCGCGCCGGGGCGGCTGAGGTCGAGCGTGTAAAGATCGGTGCCGCGCTTGCCCGCCGCCATGTCGGTTGTGCTGAGCGAGAACAGCGCGGTGCGACCGTCGCGCGAGAAGGCCGGATCGGCCAGCCGGTGCATCATGTGCATGTCGGCGGCGGTCATCGGCCGCGCTGCAAGCGGGGTTGCGGCCAGGGCGGCGAGCGCGGCGGTCGCGAGGAGAATTTGTTTCATGCGCAACGGGGTAGCATTGGCGTCGCCAAGCGCAATCCCCAGCTAGTTGATCGGTGCCCCCGTGATTCGCCCGATCTCGCGGCGGACATGGTCGTCGACGATGTCCGACAGATGGGCGTCGAGCCATTCCTTCATCATCGGCCGGATCATTTCGCGGACCATCGCCTCGAACGGGTTGACAAGGGGCGGCGGCGGCGTGGCGGCGGCGACTTCCTGGAGTTCGGCGAGTTTCTGGCGGCTGGAGTCGACCGCTTTCTCAGATGCCAGCGGCGGACCAAGGTCAACCGGGGCACGTTCGGGCGGCGGCGCGGCGGCGATTGGCTCATTGAGTTCGAGCACATCGTCCTCGGGCTCGTCTTTTTCGGCCGCCGAGAGCGGTGGGGGCGCGGCGGCGCGCAACTCCTTTTCCTCCGCGATCACTTTCTTGATCGAGGCGAGTATGTCTTCCATCGACGGTTCGCGGGGCGGCTGCATCGCCGTTGTATTGCCTATTGATTGGGCGCTGTCATCCCCGGCGAGGTCGGCACGGGCGTCGGCGGGCCATAGGCGACCGGCATTTCGCTCGCGCGAACGGTGCGCGTCGCAACTGGGACCGGGTTGAGGTCGTTCGCCCAGTCGTTCCTGTTGTGCGAGACGTGGCGGTAATTGCCGAGCGGGTCGTAGAGTGGCCCGCCGTCGAGCCCGAGAATGTCGGCCTGTGCCTGGCCCATCGCGTTGAGCAGCTGAAACCCAGCGACATAAGTGTCGTGGCGCGCCGTGACCAGCTGGACCTGCGAATTGAGCAACTCCTGTTCGGCATTGAGAACTTCGATCACGGTACGCGTGCCGACGGTGCGTTCCGCCCGCGCGCCCTCCAGCGCCAGGGTGTTGGCGCTGACCGCCGACTGGTTCGCCACGATCGCGCGCTGCGCCGACTGGTCGGTCGCGAACGCCGAGCGGGTCGTCGCGACCACTGCGCGCTCGGTGCCAATCGCCTGCTCGAGCAGCTGGCCCTCGATCGCCTGCGCCTGGCGGACGCGCGCGGCGGGGAGCCCGCCTTGGTAAAGCGGGATCCGCGCCTGCACGCCGACCCCGGTCGAGGTCGTCGAATTGGGCGCGAACGGGCCGAACTGATCGCCGGCGCTGCCAAGATAATTGGTGTAGCGGCCCGAGCCGATCGCGCTCACCGTCGGCAGGCGGCCGGCGCGCGCGATGTTGATGTCATAGCCCGCCGCGCGACCCGAGCGGACGATCGCGATGAGGTCGGGGTTGGATACGAGTGCAATCCGCACCGCCTCGTCGGGGGTCGCGGGGAGCGGCGGGAGCGGCGGCGGGGCGGCGAGCATGCCCGGCTCGTGCCCGACGACGCGGCGGTAATTCTCCTCGCTCGCGGTCAGCCGGCCTTGCGCGGTCACGAGTTGCGAGCGGCCGAGGTCGAGCCGCGCCTGCGACTGGGCGACGTCGGTGCGGGTCAGGTCACCAATTTTGAAACGGTCGCTCGTCGCGCGAAGGTTGGTGCCGAGCACGTCGACATTGTTTTCCTGGAGCGAGACGATCGCGCGGTCGCGGATCACGTCCATGTAGGTCGATACGGCGTCGACGAAGATGTCGCCCTCGACCGCGCGCAGCGTGTAGCGCCCGGCCTCGTCGCGAATTTCCGCGGCGCGGACGTTATTGCGCACGCTGCCACCGTTGAACAGCGGGTAGGAGACATCGAGCCCGGCCGAGAGGTTACGGCCGTTGCCGCCGCCGGTGCGGGTCAGGTCCTTGTTGACCCCGGCCGTGGCGCTGACCTGCGGGCGACCGGCGGATCGCGCGATGGCAACGGTCGCGTCGGTGGCACGTAGTGCGGCGCGCTGGGCGGTAATCGAGGGGTTGGCACGGTAGGTCGAGACGAGCGCCTCACGCAGCGTATCGGCTACGGCGGGTGTGGCGGCGAACACGAGCAGGGCGAGGGCGGTGGCGATGGGGCGGTTCATGGGGGCGAAACTCGGCGGCTAGAAGGTGAAGACAGGAGGGCGCGAATAGCCGGGAAGCGGCACGATCTCGCTGTCGGCGAAGCGGGTCCAGCTGATGACCCCGGCGAGCTTGCGACCGATCGCGAGGCGGGTCACGCCGCTTTCAATGAGGGCGGTGGCGATGCGCCCGCCTTCGACGAGTGCGTCGGCGAGCGTCGCCGGGACGAATTCAATCGCACCCTCGATCAGGATCAGGTCGAACGATGCGGCGGTCGCGTCCTCGCTTACGAGCAGGCCGACGTGGCGGAGAAGCTCGGCGGCGTAGGCGGGCGCGGCACCGATGATGAGCGCGCGCTCGCCGGAGCGCGGCGCGGCGGCGGTCAGAAGGCGGGCGAGCGGGGCGGGCGGCATCATCGCACCCTTGCCTTCAACCGCGATGGAACGGTCGGTGTAGGCGACGCTAGCGGCGTTTTCGGGGACGAACGCCTCGCGCGGCACCGCGGCCATCGCGGCGAGCACGGCGACGTCGGTCACGCCTTGCGGGCGCAGCTGGCTGTCGATCATCGCGCGGCGGGCGATCGCAAAGTCGGTCGCAGTTGAAGTCATGGCTTGGCCTCGGGTTGATGCTGTTTTATAGCAGTAATACAGCCGGTTTTCAAGTTTGCCATAGAGGTGGCGGAGCCGTGCGCCAAGCGAGGCCACCGCCACCGGTCGAAAATCCGCGCCGACCAGAGGGGCGGGACTACGATTGCTTGACTGACATATAAAGATATCCTTATATACGCAGATGCCCTTGCTCGACGTCTTTCGTGCGCTTGCCGATCCGTCGCGGCTCCGCATCGTGCAATTGTTGCGCGAGATGGAGCTGTCGGTCGGCGAAATCGCGCAGGTGCTCGGCCAGAGCCAGCCCCGCGTTTCGCGTCATATCAAGGTGCTGGTCGATGCCGGGCTCGCGCTGAAACGCCGCGAGGGGAGTTCGATCTTCCTAACCTGCGCGCCCTCGGCACTGGCGCTGCCGTTGTTCAACCTGCTCGACGTCGCCGCGGGCGCGGAAGGCGACCACTGGACCCGCGCCGATCGAGTGCGGCTGGCGGCGGTTCGCGCGGATCGCTCGGTGGCAGCAGAGCGGTGGTTCGCGAGCCATGCGACCGAGTGGGACAAGATCCGCTCGCTCCACGTTCCCGAAGGAGAGGTCGAGGCGGCGATGGCCGAGATGTTGGGCGACAAGCTTGGCCGGCTGGTCGATATCGGTACCGGAACCGGGCGGATCCTCGAACTGCTCGGACCCGCCGCCGCGCAGGCGATCGGGATCGACCGCTCGCCGGAGATGCTCCGTCTCGCGCGTGCCAAACTCGACGGGCTCGGCTACGAACTTCGCCAGGGCGACATCAACGCGCTTCAACTGGGCGACGGCGGCGCCGACACGATCACGCTCCACCAAGTGCTCCACTTCCTCCCTGCCCCCGGCAGCGCGATTGCCGAGTGCGCGCGGTTGCTGAGCGATGACGGCGCGCTGCTGATCGTCGATTTCGCGCCGCATGAGCGCGAGGAATTACGTGTCGACCATGCCCATGCCCGGCTGGGCTTTTCGAACGAGCAGATCGCCGGCTGGCTCGGCGCCGCCGGGCTGCGGCTGGCCGAGACGCGCGAGCTTAAGGGCGGCGAGCTGACGATCAAGCTGTGGCGCGGTGAGCGCGCGCGCAAGGCGAAGGTGAAAGCGGCATGACGCCTCTTTACGCGGACCTTGGCGGCGACATCGGCGTCAGCTTCGAATTCTTTCCGCCCAAGACCGCGAAGATGGAAGAGACTTTGTGGGAGTCGATCCAGACTCTCGCCCCGCTCCAGCCCCGCTTCGTGTCGGTCACCTACGGCGCTGGCGGATCGACCCGCGAGCGGACCCACGCGACGGTCGCGCGGATCGAGCGCGAGACCGATCTCGCCGCCGCCGCGCACCTCACCTGTGTCGAGGCAACTCGCGAGGAAATCGACGCGGTCGCCGAGCAATATTGGGCGGCGGGGGTGCGCCATATCGTTGCATTGCGCGGCGACATGCTAGTGATGGGCGAGCCCTATCGCCCGCACCCCGGTGGCTATGCCAATGCCGCCGAGCTGGTCGCGGGGTTGAAGCGATTGCGCCCGTTCGACATTTCGGTTGCGGCCTACCCCGAATTGCACCCGGAGAGCGGTACGAGCCAAACCGATCTCGAAAATCTGAAGCGCAAGATCGACGCCGGGGCGAACCGCGCGATTACACAATTCTTCTTCACCCCCGATTGCTTCTTCCGCTTCCGCGACGCGGTCGCCGCCGCCGGGATTGACGCCGAGATCGTACCCGGAATTCTGCCCGTCTCGTCGGTCGCGCAGACGCGCAAGTTCGCCGGGTTGTGCGGGGCGCAAATTCCCGACTGGATGGACCGGTTGTTCGAAGGGCTCGACGAACTGCCCGCCGCGCGCCAGCTGGTCGCCGCGACGATCGGCGCCGAACTGTGCCGCCAGCTCTATGCCGGCGGGGTGCGCAAGTTCCACTTCTACACATTGAACCGCGCCGAGTTGGCCTACGCCATCTGCCACCTGCTCGGGGTGCGCCCCAAGGGCGGGATCGCCAAGGATTTTAGGGAGCAAGCCGCATGACCCCGTCCCCCGCCGCCCAGCGCTTCCGCGACGAAGCGGCCAAGCGGATTCTCGTCACCGACGGCGCGTTCGGGACGATGCTGCAGGGCTATTCGCTCGGTGAGGCCGAATATCGCGGGTCAATCGAGACCAACCACGATCAGAAGGGCAATAACGACCTGTTGTCGCTGACCCAGCCGCAGATTGTGCGCGAGATCACCGACCTCTATCTTGCCGCCGGGTCGGACATCGTGTCGACTAACACGTTCAACGCGAACAAGATCAGCCAGGCGGATTATGGCGCCGAAGGGCTGGTGCGCGACCTCAACATCGCTTCCGCGAGGATCGCCCGCGATGCCGCCGACGCCGTCGAGGCCGCGACAGGGGTATCGCGTTTCGTCGCCGGAGCACTGGGGCCGACCAACAAGACGCTGTCGCTATCGCCCGACGTCAACGATCCGGGCTTTCGCGCGGTGACCTACGACGAATTGAAGGACGTCTATCGCGAGCAAGTCGAGGCGCTCGCCGAGGGCGGGGTCGACTTCATTCTGATCGAGACGATCTTCGACACATTGAACGCCAAGGCGGGGATCATGGCGACATTGGAGGCGCAGGAGGCGATCGGCCGCGAGCTGCCGCTGATGATCAGCTTCACCATGACCGACCGCACCGGGCGCAACCTGTCGGGCCATTCGATCGAGAGCTTCTGGGCCTCGGTGCGCCACGCGCGACCGCTCACAATTGGGGTCAATTGCTCGTTCGGCGCGCCCGATTTGCGGCCCCATGTGCAGGTCCTGTCGGCCACTGCCGACACGTTGCTGATGGCCTATCCCAACGCCGGTCTTCCCAACGAGCTCGGTGAATATGACGAGCAGCCGGTGACCACTGCGGGCTTCATGCGCGGGTGGGCCGAGCAGGGGCTGGTCAACGTCATAGGCGGCTGCTGCGGAACCACGCCCGAGCATATCAAGCAGATGGCGATGGCGGTCGCGGGTCGCCCGCCGCGTACGCTCGCCGCGCCGCGTTCCGAAACGTTGCTCGCGGGCATCGACCCGATGCGCATCGCCGCCTGAACCAAGGTAATTTCGTGACCCAGAATATCGCGCAGTTCGTGAATATCGGCGAGCGCACCAACGTTACCGGTTCGGCGGCGTTCAAGAAGCTGATCCTCGGCGACGACTATACGCGCGCCGTCGAAGTCGCGCGGCAGCAGGTCGAGAATGGCGCGCAGATCGTTGACGTCAACATGGACGAAGGGCTGCTCGATTCCGAATACGCCATGACGACCTTCCTCAAGCTGATTGGCGCGGAACCCGACATCGCGCGCGTGCCGATCATGATCGACTCGTCGAAATGGTCGGTGATCGAAGCCGGGCTGAAAGTCGTGTCGGGCAAGCCGATCGTCAATTCGATCAGCATGAAGGAGGGCGCGGAGCAGTTTCTTGCCCAGGCCCGCAAGATCATGGCCTATGGCGCCGCAGCCGTCGTCATGGCCTTCGACGAGATCGGCCAGGCCGACACCGCGCAGCGCAAGGTCGAGATTTGCGAGCGCGCGTACAAACTCCTCACCGGGATCGGCTTTCCGCCCGAGGATATCATCTTCGATCCCAACATCTTCGCCATCGCGACCGGGATCGACGAGCATCGCCGCTATGCGATCGACTTCATCGAGGCGTGCCGCGAGATCAAGACGCGCTGCCCCCACGTCCATATCTCGGGCGGGGTCTCGAACCTCAGCTTCTCGTTCCGCGGCAACGAGCCAGTGCGCCGCGCGATGCACAGCGTGTTCCTCTATCACGCCATCCAGGCGGGGATGGACATGGGCATCGTCAATGCCGGCCAACTCGACATTTACGACGCGATCGAC
>JANMWM010000074.1:0-4532 GCA_031394005.1 Sphingomonas sp. | reverse complement strand
GTAATAGGCCTCGATCGATTTGGGGATTCCGGCGTGGGCGACAAACCGCACGTCGGGCTTGTCGATCCCCATCCCGAACGCGACCGTCGCTGCCATCACCATATCCTCGGACGCGACGAACGCCGACTGGTTGCGGCTGCGCACCTGCGGCTCGAGCCCGGCATGATAGGCGAGCGCCGTCCGCCCGCCGTCCGACAGCTGCTCCGCGATCTTCTCGGTCCCGGTGCGGCTCGGCGCATAGACGATGCCGGCACCCGGTTGCGCGGCGAGCACGGCCTTCAACTGCGCGCCAAGCCCGTCGCGCGGGCGGACGTGGTAACGGATGTTGGGCCGGTCGAAGCCGGCGATGATCATCCCCTCCTCGGGTATCCCGAGCTGCGCCAAGATATCAGCCCGAGTGCGCGCATCCGCAGTCGCGGTCAGGGCCAGCCTCGGCACCTCGGGATGCTGCTCCAGCACCGGCCGCAGCAGGCGGTAATCGGGTCGGAAATCATGCCCCCACTCGGACACGCAGTGCGCCTCGACGATCGCGAACAGCGCCAGCGGGACCTCGCCGATCAGCCGCGCGAACCCCTCGGTCGAAACCCGCTCGGGCGCCGCATAGAGCAAGTCCAGATCACCGGCTTGCAGCGCCTCACGGATCGCCCCCGGATCCTCGCTCACGCTGGTCAGCGCCGCCGCCTTTAGCCCGTGCGCCTGGGCTGAGCGGATCTGGTCGTGCATCAGCGCGATCAGTGGGGAGATGACGATCGCCGTCCCCGCCCGTGCCACCGCCGGAACCTGATAGCAGAGCGATTTCCCCGCCCCGGTTGGCATGACGGCGAGGCTGTGCTGCCCCGCCATCACCCGGTCGATCACTTGTCCCTGGACTCCGCGAAAGGCGGCATGCCCGAAGACGCTGTGGAGAATGCCGAGCGGGTCGCCGTTCACGTTGTTGAGAAGCTCACTGGCCTCCCGTCGACGCTACCCCCGCCGGCGTCAAGCCGTGGAAGCGAAGCATCGGGGCCACGTCGGGATCGCGGCCAGTAAAGTTCCTGTACATCGTGCCCAGCTCAATCGTGTTCCCGCGCGACAACACCAGATCGCGGAAGCGCTGGCCGTTGGCGCGTGTCAGCCCGCCATGCGTCTCGAACCAGTTGTACGCGTCATGGTCGAGCATCTGCGTCCAGATGTAGGCATAATAGCCCGCCGAATAGCCGTTGCTCCAGATATGCCGGAAGTAAGGCGACTTGTAGCGCGGCGGCACGTCGGCGGCATCGAACCCGCCTGCCGCAAGTGCCTTCGCCTCGAACGCATCGGCGTCCTGGCGCGGTGCCGTCACGGCAAGCGAATGCCAGTCGAGATCGAGCTTGGCCGCCTCGACCGTCTCGCCAAAGTTGAACCCCTGGTTGAATGTTCGTGCTTTGCTGATCTTGTCGACCAGCGCCTGCGGGATCGGCGTGCCGGTCTGGTAATTCACCGCATAATGGCTGAGCACCGATGGCTCGAGCGCCCAATTCTCGTTGAACTGCGACGGAAACTCGACCCAGTCGCGCGCCGTTGCGGTGCCGGACAGCGTCGGATAGGTCTGCGCCGCGAATAGCCCGTGGAGGGCGTGGCCAAACTCGTGGAACATCGTCGTGACATCATCGAAGCTGATCAGCGCGGGCTTGCCTGCCGCCGGTTTCGCGAAGTTGGTCACATTGTAGATTACCGGGTTCGTGCCGCGCAGATAGGACTGGGTGACGAGGTTCGACATCCACGCCCCGCCCGACTTGTTGTCGCGCTTGTAGAAGTCGAACATCATCAGGCCGAGGTGCTTGCCACTCTCCTCCTTGACCTCGAATACGCGCATCCCGCTGGTCCAGGTGGGTATGTCGGTCCGTTCGGTGAAGTTAAGCCCGTAAAGCCGGTGGGCGGCATAGAACACGCCGTCGGTTAGTACCTTGTTGATCTCGAAATAAGGCTTCAGCGCATCGCCATCGAGGTCGTAGCGCTCCTTGCGGATCTGCTCAGAATAGAACTGCCAATCCCACGGCTGCGCCTTGAACGAGGCCTTGCCGGCGGCCTTGGCATGGCGGTCGACCAGCGCCTGGATGTCGGCAGCCTCCTGCCGCTGGCGTGAGGAAATGGCCGGGGCGAGCCGGTCGATAAAGCCAATCGCCGCCTCGGGGGTCTTGGCCATCTGGTCATACAGCGCATAGGCGGCATAGTTGGGATAGCCGAGCAGCGAAGCCTGTTGTGCCCGCAGCTGGGCAATCTCCGAGATCAGCGGGCGCGTGTCATTGGCGCCCCCCATGCTCGCGCGATTCACACTCGCCTTGAACAGTGCTTCGCGACTTGCGCGGTCGGTCAGCGACTCCATCGCCGGCTGCTGCGTGGTGTTCTGGAGCGTCAACACATAGCCATCGAGCTTGCGATCCTTGGCAGCCTGCGCCGCGGAGGCGATCGCCTCGTCGGACAGGCCGGCCAACGCCGCCTTGTCGGAGAAGTGCACCGCGCCGGCCTTGGTCGCAGCCAGCAATTTTTGCCCAAACGCGGTCTGCAGCGTGCCGATGCGCAGGTTGAGCTTCTTCAGTTCGGCCTGCTTGGCCGGCGACAGCAGCGCACCCGAATGGACGAACTGGCCATACGTCACCTGCAACAGCTTGGCCTGCTCGGTATCGAGGCCGAGGCTCGCCTGGCGGTGGTAAAGCGATTGAACCCGCGCGAACAGCTTGGGATTGAGGAAGATGAAGTCGCGGTGCGCGGCGAGCAGCGGCGAGGTCTTGGTGTCGACCGCATCAAGTGCGTCATTGGTGTTGGCGCCCTGCACTGCCGAAAAAGCGAGCTGTGCCCGCTCAAGCAACGTCCCCGACCGCTCCATCGCGGCAAGAGTATTGTCGAATGTCGGCGCGGCCTTCTGGTTGGCAATTGCCATGACCTCGGCCTTCTGCTGCACCATCCCAGCGATCATCGCGGGCAGATAATCGCTGTCCTTAATGCTCGCGAAGTCGGGCGCCTGAAAAGGCAGCGTCGATGGCTTGGCGAACGGGTTCGACGCGGGCAGCGCGGCGGTCATGGCGGCGGGCGCGGCGCGGTGCTCGACCGGATGCGCGACGAGCGGCGTGGCGATAGCGATCACCGCGGTCGTGGTGAGAAAGGTGCGGAACATTCGGTTACTCCTGGAACGATCTTGCCCCTGTTGAACGCCATCGCGCCTTTCGCAAGCCTGAACTTTTTTCGCTGATTATTCAGCTGCTTGCGCCGCGGCCTCGAGCTCGCGTTCGGCCTGCTGGCGATTCCACAGATCGGCATAGAGCCCGTTTTTTGCCAGCAACGCTGCATGAGTCCCGCTTTCCGCGACCCGACCCTCGTCGAGGACGATGATCCGGTCGGCCTCGGCGATCGTCGACAGGCGGTGCGCAATGACGATCGTCGTGCGGTCGCGCATCGCGCCCTGCAGCGTCGCCTGGATCGCTTCTTCCGTGCGCGAATCCAACGCACTGGTCGCCTCGTCGAGGATCAGGATTGGCGGATTTTTGAGCAGGGTCCGCGCGATCGCCACGCGCTGCTTCTCGCCTCCCGACAGCTTCAATCCGCGCTCGCCGACCATCGACTGATAGCCATTCGGAAGCGAGGCAATAAGCCCGTCGATTGCCGCCCCCCCCGCTGCCCCGGCGACCTCGACCTGCGACGCCCCCTCGCGCCCGTAAGCGATGTTATAGGCGATCGTGTCGTTGAACAGCACCGTGTCCTGCGGAACAATCCCGATCGCCGAGCGAAGGCTCGCTTGCGTCACACTCGCGATCGGCTGGCCGTCGATCAGGATCGCGCCCCCGCTCGGGTCGTAGAATCGGTACATCAAACGAGCTAGGGTCGACTTGCCCGCCCCCGACGGCCCGACGATCGCCAAGCTGGTCCCCGGCGGCACCTCGAAGCTTACGCCCTTCAGTATCTCGCGCCCTTCCTCATACTGGAAATGTACGTCGTCGAACCGCACCGCGCCGCGCGTGACCACCAGCGGCGCCGCGCCCGGCGCGTCGACGATCTCCTGGTTCGTATCGAGCAGCCCGAACATCATCTCCATATCGATCAGCCCCTGGCGGATCGAGCGATAGACCCAGCCGAGCATGTCGAGCGGCCTGAACAGCTGCATCAGCAACGCATTGACCAGCACCACGTCGCCCGGGGTGAAGCGGCCCTTCGACCAGCCCCATACGGTGAATCCCATCGCGCCCGCCATCATGATGTTGGTGATCAGCGACTGGCCGATGTTGAGCCAGGCGAGTGACACCTCGTTGCGCACCGATGCGCGAGTGAACGCCCCGACCGCCTCGTCATAACGCCGCGCCTCACGCTCCTCGGCGCCGAAATATTTGACCGTCTCGTAGTTCAGCAGGCTGTCGACCGCGCGACCGATCGCCTTATTGTCGACCTCGTTCATCTGTCGCTGGATGTGGGCGCGCCAGTCGGTCACCCAGCGGGTGAAGCCGATGTAGACCGCCACCACCGCCAGCGTGCCCGCGACCAGCCCGGCGCCGAACTTGACGAAGAAGATGATGCAGATCGCC
>JANMWM010000014.1:0-1588 GCA_031394005.1 Sphingomonas sp. | reverse complement strand
CCGACCGGGGTCACCGGCGGGTTGGTCAGGTCGATGCCGTCGGCGCACGACAGGCGGTGGGCATGTTTGAGGTCGCACCCCAGGCCGATCGCCAGCAGCCCGCCCGAAAAATCGGTGCGGATCGGCCGATCAATCGTCCGCGCAACGGTGAAGTAACGGTGACCATCGGGCGTCTCGATGACCTGTGTGACGACCTGGCCGGCGGTCTGGAAGGCGGCGTGGAGGTTCCACCTGGGGCAGGTCCCGCCGAACCGCGAGAAGGGAAATTTCTCGCCGGCGTAGCGCTTCGAGATATTGCCAGCCGGATCGACCCTGAGCATGAAGAACGGCACCCCACGCGCGCCGGTCCGCCCGAGCGTTGTCAGGCGGTGGGCGACCTGCTCGACATTGGCGCCATATTCGCCGCACAGCCGGTCGATCGAATAGCGCTGCGCCTCGGCCGAGGCGAGGAACCGGCCATAGGGCATCATGATCGCCCCCGCCGCATAGTTGGCAAGGCTGACGTGGAGCAAGTGGCGCGAGCCCTGGTCGGGCGGCGCGGCAGCGGCGACGATCCGCTGAATGACATCGCGAAACTCGACCATCGCCAGCTGATACGCCAGCCCGAAGGTGCGATTCTCGCTCCGCAGCAGCGACGACAGCAGGAATAGCCGCCGCTCGGGATCATAATATTGCGTCGTTTCGCCCAGCTGCGACGGGTTCACGACCCTTGCCGAAATCCCCCACGCATCCTTGAGCCTTCGCCGAAGGGGCTCGGCGATCGACAGCGCGTCGGCCATTGCCACCCCCAGCGTCTCGGCGCATTCCTCGAGCTCGGGGAAATGATTGCTCGATTCCTGAATATAGTCGCGCACCCACGTCTCGGGCGTGATCAGCGCGCGCGAATCCTCGCCATCGTCGCCGTGCGAATGGCGCTGGAGGTCGCGTAATGCGGTGTAGAGCCGCGCCACCCCGTCGGCCACCGTCGGCGCATTATTGGCGAGCTCGACCAGCTCGAAGCGCGAAACGCCGAGGTCGGCGAACATCGGGTCGGAGAAGATCTCCGCCAGCTGCTCGGCCCCCGCGCCCTCATTGCCCTCGGCGGCAAAGGTCTTGACGTTGACGTCGAACACTTCGGCCAGCCGCAGCAGGACTCCCGCGGTCACCGGCCGCTGGTTGCGTTCGAGGTGATTGAGATACGACGCCGAGATCCCGAGCTGCGCGGCCATCGCGCTTTGCTGGAGCTCGCGCTCGCGGCGGAGGCGCTTCAGGCGAGCGCCAAGGAAGAGTTTGCGTTGGGGAACCATGCTGTAGCTTGTGAAGGATTTACACAAAACTCAAGTCATGTTGCGGCGGCTTTGCACTTTTTAGTGCGACTGTGACAGGAAAATGACGTTGGTAGGCTGAACGAACAACGCAAGCACACGAAGGAGCTTTGCAATGGAGCGGCGTTACTGGGTCATTGGCGGGGACTATAGCGACTGCGACTTCGGCGCCCTCGAGCCCGGCTCGGAGCAGATCAGTGGCCCGTTCAACTGTGAAGTAAAGGCGCGCACCGAATGGCAGCGCCTCACATTCCGCGACAAGGCCGGCGCAACCACCCGCTTCA
>JANMWM010000001.1:0-6281 GCA_031394005.1 Sphingomonas sp. | reverse complement strand
CCGACCGGTTTCGCCAAAAGCTGTTGAATGCCTGCTTGCGCACCAACCACGCGCATCAAACCGGGAACGGCGAGGCGCGCGTGCGTGTCAGCATCGTTGGAGGCGGCGCGACTGGTGTCGAGCTTGCCGCCGAGCTTTACAATGCCGCCAAGGCGCTGCGTCATTACGGGCTAGAAGTGTTCGACGAGACCAAGCTCGAAGTTTCCCTGATCGAAGCGGGCCCGCGCATCCTGCCAGCGCTCGACGAGACGCTGGCAGCCACCGCAAAATATGAGCTTGAAAAGCTCGGCGTTCGGGTTCTCGACAACACGCAAGTCGTTCGATTGGCCGATCATGAAGTCCATACCGGCAGCGGCGCGGTGATCGACGCCGACTTGATTGTCTGGGCGGCAGGCGTGAAGGGCGCCGACGAAATCCGGACGATGAGCGACCTTGAACTTACGCGCGGCAACCAGATTGTCGTGCGGCCGACGCTCCAGTCAGCGAACGATGACCGCATATACGCGCTCGGCGATTGCGCCTCTTGCATGCTGCCGGGTCGCGACCGCCCCATCCCGCCCCGCGCACAATCCGCGCACCAGATGGCGAGCCTCATTTTTACGAACCTCGTCCTGGCCCAAACCGGCCAGCCGCTCCGGGATTTCGTTTATCAGGATCATGGTTCCCTGGTCTCCCTCAGCCGCTTTTCTACGGTCGGCAGCCTGATGGGCAATTTGGTGGGCGGGCGGATGCGTGTGGATGGGTGGATCGCACGGACGGTCTATATGTCGCTCTACCGCATGCACCTGATTGCGATTCACGGCTGGCGGCGTGGCGTCGCGCTGATCATGATCGGTCACGTGAATCAGATCGTTCGGCCGAAGTTGAAACTTCACTAGTGTCCTGAACCAGAAGTTCGTTCTGGCATGTTTTTGACGCAGAAGCTGTGGATCGGCGTTCAACGAGGGACCCCCAGTTATTATGGGCTAAGTGTCTGAGTGAACGGGCGAATGCGTGCTCCAAAGGGGGGTTCCGCGCGACGCCGATTTGCGCTGTCCCAGTTTCTCCTTGTTATGCCCAATCAATGAGTTGAGAGGCGCGAGGTGGGGTTCCGCGTTGGATGCCGGTGCACAGCCGCGCGCAACTTCTCTGGAACCTCGCGTCGGAAATACAAAATGCCATCCCGGGGGTTTTTGAATGGAGTTGCCATGGCTGTCTTCTTCAAGTGCTTCTGTACCCATATTTTGTACACATCGCGAGTAAAGAGGGCCGAAATTCAGCAATTTCCGTCATTTATGCGGAAATGGTGACCCCTACGGGATTCGAACCCGTATTTCAGCCGTGAAAGGGCCGCGTCCTAACCCTTAGACGAAGGGGCCGTGAGGCGTCGGCGGGCGATTAGGGGAGCCACGCCTCAGGGTCAAGCTTAAGGGGATTTGCTGGCACAGAACCCATCAAACAAATGCCGCATCGTCGACGTGCATTTCGGCCGCATCGCCGCCGTTCCACTCGTCACGCTTGATCGAGCCCGCCAGCCACCAGCGGCGGTCGGCGGGACTGGCGAGGAGAGCCTGGCCGAGCGGGGTGTCGGCCGTGCGGAAGGCGATCCAGTTGAAGCTCTTGCCGTCTTCGCCCGCCGCGAGGCCGCGGACATGGCCGTTGCCGACGGTGGTGACGCGAAGCAGCCGGGCGGGGCCGGCGGCAATGCGCGGGCTTGGCCAGCCGGCACCATAGGGTCCACCCGCTTCCAGCTCATCGCACAAGGTGCCGGCGACCCCGCCAGGCGCGAGCAACGCGTCGAGTAGCAGGGCGCGAGTGCCGCGTGCGTCCACGACGTCGGCGGCGAGACGGTCGTGGAGGAAGGCCCGCAGCGGCTCGACGCCGTTCGGTGCCATCGTCAGGCCGGCGGCCATCGAATGGCCGCCGCCGGCGACGAGCAGCCCGCTGTCCTTCGCGGCAAGGATCGCGGCGCCGAGGTCGACGCCCGCGATCGATCGGCCCGAGCCCTTGCCGACGCCATCCTCGTCGAGCGCGACGACGAGGGCGGGGCGGTTGAAGCGCTCCTTCAGGCGGCTGGCGACGATGCCGATTACGCCTGGGTGCCAGCCGGTGCCCGCGACGAGGATGATGGGGGCGTCGGCCTGGGCCTCGGCGGCGGCGGTGGCTTCGGCGATGACGGCAAGCTCGATTGTGCGGCGCTCCTCGTTGAGGCGGTCGAGTTCCGCGGCAATCGCTGCGGCCTCGGCGGGGTCGCTGGTGGTGAGCAGTCGCACCCCGAGGTCGGACTTGCCGACGCGGCCACCGGCGTTGATTCGCGGGCCGAGCGAGAAGCCGAGGTCGCGGCATTGAGGAGCGTGGGTCAGGCGGGCGGCATCGGCGAGCGCGGCGAGGCCGATGTTGCCGCGGTGGCCCATCACTTTGAGGCCCTGGGTGACAAAAGCGCGGTTGAGCGACTTTAGTTTGGCGACGTCGGCGACGGTGCCGAGCGCGACGAGATCGAGCAGGTCGATAATCTTGGGTTCGGGCGCGTCGGCGAAGCGGCCACGTTGGCGGAGTTCGCGAAGCAGCGCCGTGCCGAGGAGGAACGCCATGCCGACCGCGGCGAGATGGCCGTGCGCGGCACCGGTCTTGCTCTCGTCGAGGCGGTTGGGATTGATCATGCTGTGCGCGATGGGCAGCGCCGAAGCGCACTGGTGGTGGTCGCAGACGATCACGTCGAGCCCGACGGTCGCGGCCTCGGCGAGCGCTTCGAATGCCTGTGCGCCGCAATCGACGGTGATCGCAAGAGTTGCACCGCGCCTGCCGAGTTCGACGAGCGCCCTTCCCGACGGGCCGTAGCCCTCCATCAGCCGGTCGGGGATGTAGACGATTGGCTCTGTCCCGAGGCGACGCAGGAGAAGGGTCAGCAACGCAGCCGAGGTCGCTCCGTCGACGTCGTAATCGCCGAAGATGGCGATCGTCTCGCCCGCCTCAACCGCATCGGCAATCCGCGCCGCGCCCCGGTCCATGTCGGCGAAATTCGAGGGATCAGGGAGGAAATCGCGGATACGCGGGTTGCGGTGGCGGGCGAGGTCATCGCTTTCGATGCCGCGCGCGAGTAATAGCTGATCGACGAGCGCGAGGCCGAGATCGTCCCCGCCCTGGCGTCGCCAGCGCCACGGTTGCGAGAGAATGGAAGAGGCTACGGCACAGGCGTGGTCTTCTCGGCTCATTGGGTCGGCGTAGCGGGGCGATGGGGCGATGGCGAGCGAGCACCGTATTTTTGTCGAGGATCAGACTTAATTTGACAGTAATGTTTCAGGAGGATTACAAATTCGTGAATAAATAATAACAGGAGATGGGTCGTGAGCAGATTGGGAATGATCCTTGCGCTCGGCGCGACGGCATTGACGATGTCGGGCAGCGCGATTGCCGCGACTTCACCGAATGATGTGCTGGTGGTCCAAGCGGTGCAGCGCTCGGCGCTCGGCGACGACGCGATCGTCGTGTCCTATCGCGATCTCGCGATCGGCACCGCGGCGGGCCAGAGGGCGCTGCTTCGGCGCGTATCGTTCGCGATCGATGCAGCGTGCCTGCCGTCGGGACTGTCGAGCAATGATCCGTTGTTCTCGATGAAATGCACGAATAGCGCGTGGGAAAGCGCCCGTCCGCAGATCAGCCAGCTGTTCCCGGGACGCTAGTCTAGGCGGAGGGACCGGCCTCTACCGAGGCCGATCCTTCCCTCAAGATATGATCAGGCGTGGCCTTTGTGATGCTCGCCGGTGATGCGGCGCACGGTGCCCGAGCTGGCGCGCATGACGATGCTTTCGGTGGTCAGCAGCTTGCCGCCGCGGCGCTTGACGCCCCTGAGCAGTGAACCATCGGTGACTCCGGTGGCGGCGAAAATGCAGTCGCCGCTGGCCATTTCCTCGAGCTTGTAGATGCGGTTCAGGTTCTCGATCCCCCAGCGGCGTGCGCGACCGCGCTCATCGTCGTTGCGGAAAAACAGGCGGCCCTGCATCTGCCCTCCGACGCATCGCAATGCCGCCGCGGCGAGGACCCCCTCGGGGGCGCCGCCCTGGCCCATGTAGATGTCGACCCCGGTGTCGGGATCGGTCGTGGCGATGATCCCGGCGACGTCGCCGTCGGGGATCAGCATAATCCCGCAGCCCAGTGCGCGCAGTTCCGCGATGATCGAGGCGTGGCGCGGGCGATCGAGGACACAGGTCATGATCTCGCTGGGCTCGCAACCCTTGGCGGCAGCGAGCGCGCGGATATTTTCGGTGGGCGAACGGTCGAGCCCGACAAGGTCGTCGGCAAAGCCCGGGCCGATCGCGATCTTGTCCATGTAAGTGTCGGGAGCGTTGAGCAGGCAGCCCTGCTCGGCGATAGCGAGCACAGCGAGCGAATTGGGGCCGGCCTTGGCGGTGATGGTCGTGCCTTCGAGCGGGTCGAGGGCGATGTCGATCTTCGGGCCGGTGCCTTGGGCGCTGCCGACTTTCTCGCCGATGTAGAGCATGGGAGCTTCGTCGCGCTCGCCCTCGCCAATGACGACGGTGCCGTCCATCGGCAGCTCGTTGAGCGCGGCGCGCATCGCCTCGACCGCAGCGGCGTCGGCGGCTTTCTCGTCACCGCGCCCAACTAGTTTCGACGCGGCGATCGCCGCGGCCTCGGTGACGCGCACCATTTCGAGGACGAGAACGCGATCGAGTACGCTGCTCGCGGTCGGTTGGGTGGACATGCACTGCTCCCTGAATATCGTGGTGGCGATAGGAGCGGGGGGCGCCCTTGTCGAGGTTCAGATGGGCTCGTCGGGCCGATGTTCGAGGATGTTCGAGCGGACGCGGACGGCAGCGGTCCCGAGGCGGGTTTCGTGAAGGAAGACGGCGAAACCCGATCCGGTGGCGAGCATCGCCGCGATGAACAGGAGGGCGATCGGTGTCCCGAATCGCAAACCCGTGAGCTGGCCGGCGAACAGCAGGATGACGACTAAGCAGATCAGCACTGCGGCCGAGACTGACAGCAGCACGGCGGTATTCACAACGCGGATGCGGCGGTCGAGGATGTGGAGTTCGGCGATAATCCGGTCATGCTCCTTGCCGCGGCTAGCGAGAAGTTCGGGCTCGAGGCTGCGCGATCGGTCGACAATTCGTGCCAGCCGGCTGACGCAGACATTGAGGAAGGCCCCGATTCCGGCGAGCAGGAACACCGGCGCGACTGCCGACTGGATGACCTGCGCGACTTCGCTGTTGCTGGTGGGGAGGTTGAGCAGGCCGGAAAGCATCAACCCTTCCCCAGCAATTTCTTTACGCCGCGCGCGGCTTGGCGGAGGCGTTGCTCGTTCTCGACCAGCGCGATGCGGACGAATCCTTCGCCTTCCTCACCGAAGCCTACGCCAGGCGCGACCGCGACGTGCGCTTCGGTCAGCAGGCGCTTTGAGAACTCCATGCTGCCGAGCTCGCGAAACTGTTCGGGGATCGGGGCCCAGGCGAACATGCTCGCCTGGGGCACCGGGATGCCCCAGCCGGCATTGCCAAAGCTTTTGACGAGCACGTCGCGCCGGTTCTTATAGAGCGCGCGGTTCTCGGCGATAATGTCCTGCGGGCCATTGAGGGCGGCGGTGGCGGCGGCCTGGATCGGGGTGAAGGCGCCGTAATCGAGGTAGGATTTGACCCGGGTCAGCGCGCCGATCAGGCGGGCGTTGCCAACCGCAAAGCCCATTCGCCAGCCGGCCATCGAGTATGTCTTGGACATCGAGGTGAACTCGACCGCGACCTCCTTGGCGCCCGTCGCCTGCAGGATCGAGGGGGTCGGCTCATCACCGAAGTAGATTTCGGCGTAGGCGAGGTCGGAGATGACGATGAGGTCGTGGGCGCGGGCGAAGTCGACGAGGCGCTGGTAGAAGGGCAGGTCGGCGACATAGGCCGTTGGGTTCGACGGATAGCCGACGACCAGCACCTTGGGGCGCGGCACCGTGTAGCGCATCGCCATTTCGAGCCGGTCGAAGAACTCCGGGCCGGGAGCCGCCGGGATCGAGCGGATGGCGGCGCCTGCGATGATGAAGCCGAAAGTGTGGATCGGGTAGGACGGGTTGGGCGCGAGCACGACGTCGCCGGGCGCAGTGATCGCCTGGGCGAGGTTGGCGAGGCCTTCCTTCGAGCCCAGCGTGACGATGACTTCACTGTCGGGATCGAGGTCGACGTTCCAGCGGCGCTTGTAATAGGCGGCCTGGGCTTTCCGGAGTCCCGGGATCCCTTTGGACGCCGAGTAGCGGTGCGCGGTCGGTTTTGAGGCGACTTCGCACAGTTTGTCGATGACGTGCT
>JANMWM010000337.1:0-4916 GCA_031394005.1 Sphingomonas sp. | reverse complement strand
AGGTAAAGGCACCGAGCTGCACGACGCTGCGACTGCGCTGGCCTCCCGTGGTGAGCGCGGCGGGGCGGAATAGCACGCGCGCATCGGTCAGCGCGGCGGCGCGCGGCGACAGCGATGGGCGCGGTGCAAGATAAGCGGTTTTCGGCGTGAGGGCGGCGATGGCCTGCGGCGCGTGAACGAATGTCGCTTCACGATGCTCGACCGGTAGAGGGACAGCAACGACCGCGGGAGCCGGGGTAATGGCCGGCGTGACAACAGCGATCCGAACCGCCGCAGCGACCTCGACCGGCGATATCGCAGGTGCGGGCTCGGCCACTGGGGCCATCGCCGCAAGGCGAGGCCCCGTATCTCTGAGCGCGAGCCGCACGGGCTGGCCCGGATCACTGGCGGCCGGCGCAATGCCGGTCAACGACGCGACCTGGTCTGACACACGTGTCGGCCTGGCAAGCTGCATCCACGACTGGATTCGACCATCGAGTTGGTCGGCCGCGACGTCCTGCGCGGCGACCCCACGGGCTCCCGTCCAGTCACCCGACAGTGCCAACGCGAGCGCGAGATTCTGGCGAACGCGCGAATCGGCTCCGACCTGCTCGGCCGCCTGACGAAGCACCTGCGCGGCATCCTGCGGACGCCCCGCGAGCGCCAAGGCCAAACCGTAATCCGACGGATCTAGCACCGTTCGGGCTGCCCCGAGGAAGGCGAGTGCCTGGGTGTTCTTGCCCTGCGCGATGCTAACCAGCGCGAGCTTCAGCACGACCTGAGGCTGACTCGCTAAGAGAGTGAGCGAGTCGCGATAAGCGTCTTCGGCCGACGCGAAGCGACCACCCGCGAAATAGGAATTGCCGAGCACCATGCGGAAACCGGCGTCGGTCGGCGTCGCGGCGACGGCGCGCTCGGCATAGTCGATCGCCTGGACAGTCTGTCCCGCCATCAAGGCCACTTGCGCGCGAGTTGCGAGCCCGATGTTGGAGGGATTAATCTTGCCAACCATGGCCGACGCAGTCTTCGGCGTATTCCCGGCGCATCCGGAAACGACACTGGCCAGGAGGACGACACTCAATGCTGTGCCGAAGCAAATTGACGAATTCATGATGCGTCCCCCTGATTTTTCATTGCGACATCAATTGACCTTGCGCGGTGCGCGCTCCGCCATGCCGTCGAGTTCGGGCATTCCGCCGAGCAGCTCATCAAGCGCCTCGGTGACAAGTAGCTGCGCCGACCGCCCGGTAACCGCGCAAGCGAGCCGCAGCCTGAGGTGGCGCGTGGCGTCGAGACGCAGCGTGAAGGCGGTCTTGTCCTTGGCACCCGGAGCGGCGCGGGGAGTCGGTGCGCGCTTGGCGGCCGGCGTCGGACGGGCAATGACATGCTCATTCGCAGGCTCGCGAAGCACCGGAACGGCCGGCGCAAAGTGCAGCGGCTCAGCCGTCGCGTCTTCCTCATCCTCTTCACCCGGCTCAAGGTCATAGCCCTTGAAGCGGTCGGCGAGTTCGGCCTGCTGGTCGTGGACCGGCAAGGCGACGCTGCCGATCGGGGTGAGCCCGGCAAGCGGATGACGGATCGCCGGCTCGGGAACGCTTTCCCCGAAGGCGTCATGGTCAGCATCGCGAACCGCGGCGAGCGCCGGCTTGGGCGCTTCGAATCCCATGTCGTTCCAGCCGAGATCTTCCAGTGTGCCGCCCAGCTGGCCGAAGCCCTGGGGACGCATCGCCGGTCGCGCCGCGCCCTTTCGCGCGAGCAGGCCGGAGGAAAGGGATGCGAAAACCTTGGGTTCGCCCATCGTCCGCACTCCCTTACTGGCCAACGACGCGACGACCAAAGCCGCCCACGGGTCGTGGCGATGCCGCGGTAACCGGCCCAACGCCGGGAGCGGCGAACACGGTGCGGCGGAAATTCTTCTCGAGTCGGTCGGAAATATAATCCCACAGCTCGACCACTTCGCGCGCCGAGCGGCCCTTGGGGTCGACTTCCATGACGGTGCGGCCGTCGATCATCGAGGCGGCGAAATCGGTGCGATGGTGGAGCGTGACCGGGGCGACGGTGCCATGTTGCGACAGCGCGACGGCCGCTTCGTATGTTATCTTGGCCTTTGGCGTCGCGCCGTTGACGACGAACAGCAAGGGTTTGCCAGCGCGGTCGCACAAATCGACGGTGGCACCGACGGCGCGCAGGTCGTGCGGGCTCGGACGGGTCGGGATGACGATCAACTCGGCCACCGCAATGACCGACTGGATCGCCATGGTGATCGCCGGGGGCGTATCGATGACGGCCAGGCGGAATCCCTGCTGGCGAAGCACCTCGAGGTCGGCCGAGAGCCTAGCCACCGTGGTTTGAGCGAAGGCGGGCATGTCGGCCTCGCGCTCATTCCACCAGTCGGCGAGTGACCCTTGCGGATCAATGTCGATGAGGCACACGGGGCCAGCCCCGGCCAGCTGCGCTTGCACCGCCAGATGCCCGGACAGGGTCGTTTTGCCCGATCCGCCCTTCTGCGATGCCATTGCCAGAACACGCATTCTCTTCCCCTCGTCCAGATGACGACCTGTTCAGGCGACCAACTGCGGGCAAAGCTCCTAAAGTCTGGTTAACAAGCACCCGACCGTGTTGCGCACCGCAAACGCTCGGTTAAGGATGGCCCGATGGGCAAGCACTTCAGTAGGGCGATCATCGTGGCGGCGGCGCTGGGGCTGGCCGCTCCGGCGGGTGCGCAGAGCGTGAAGGCGGGAATCGAAGCATTCGGTCGGGGCGAATATGCCTTTGCGCTTGGCCAGTGGCGCCCGCTGGCCGCGCGCGGCAACGCCGACGCGATGTTCAACCTCGGTCAGGCCTATCGGCTCGGCCGCGGCATTCCGATCGATCTTGGCGAGGCCAAGGATTGGTACACGCGCGCGGCGCGACTCGGCCATGTCGACGCACAGACCCAACTGGGGATGATGCTGTTCCAGAATGGCTATCCCCGTGCGGCAATGTCGTGGCTGAGGAAGGCGGCGGACAGGGGCGAGGCACGCGCGCAGCTGTTGTACGGCACCGCGCTCTACAATGGCGACGGTGTGGCGAAGCGCGATCCGCTGCTCGCCTATGCCTATGTCGTGAAGGCGGCGGCGCAGGGGCTCGGGCCGGCGAAGACTTCGCTCGCCGAAATGGACCGCGACATACCCGAGCATCTGCGCAAGCTCGCGCTGGCGGGGGGCGCAAGAAAGGCCGACGTCGCGTCGCCTCCGCCGCCACCAATACTTAAGCCTGTCGCTGCACCCGTTGCCGCCAAAGCTGCGTCTTTGCTTGCTCCGCCAAAGCTGGTCGCGACTGGCGCGTGGCGCATCCAGCTTGGCGCCTTCGCCCAGCGCGGCGCGGCGGACGCGCTGTTCCGCAAGCTTTCGCCCGGGCCACTTGCCGGTCGCCAACCCTTCAGCATCTCGGTTGGCGCAGTGACTCGGCTTCAGGCGGGACCCTTTGCCAGCAAGGAAGAAGCGAACCGCACTTGCGCAGTCCTGGTTGCGCGCGGCCAAGCCTGTTTCGCGCTACCCGCGCGCTAGGCTTCGACCCACGCCCAGCGCGGCAATCCCATCGCCCACAGCAACGCGTCGAGCCCGTGATGCTCGAGCCGGGCATCGGCCGCCGCTGCCAGCGTGGGCTTCGCGCGATAGGCGACCCCCCACCCCGCCGCCTCGACCATCGGCTTGTCATTGGCCCCGTCGCCGATCGCCATCGTCGCATCGCGATCGAGCCCCAGCCGCCCCGCCGCCTGCTCAAGCGCGACCAGCTTGGCGCGCGAATCGACGATTGCGCCTTCTACCGTCCCGAGGAGCTTGCCCTCGCGCCGCGACAGGACGTTGGCGCGCACCTCATCGAAGCCGAGCATTGCGCCTACCGGCTCGGCGAAGGCGGTGAAGCCGCCGGAGACCAGCAGGCAGGTCGTGCCATAATGGCGGAGCGTCGCGATGAGCGTCTTTGCCCCGGGATTGGGCCGCACCCGCTCGGCGAGGCAATGGCCCAAAGCCGCTTCGTCGAGCCCGGCGAGCAGCGCGACTCGCTCTCGGAGAGCTCCGGCGAAGTCGAGCTCGCCTTGCATCGCCCGCTCGGTGATCGCCGCAACCTGCGGTTTGACCCCGGCATAATCGGCCAGTTCGTCGATGCATTCCTGCCCGATCATCGTCGAATCCATGTCGGCGACGAACAACTTGCGGAAACGCGGACCGTCCGCGATGGGGAGCAGGTCAACTCCCTCCCAATTCGCAAGCGAGTCGCGCGCGGCTGCCGGATCGCCGCCGATCTCGAGATCACGCGCGCTCCCGTGCTCGACCCAGACCGAAAAGTCGGCCGGCAAGCCCGCGTCGGAAAGCCGCTCGAGCGCCGCGTTCGTCAGGCTGTCGTCGAGCCGCCCGGCTGCTATCAGCGTCGCGGTGAATGATGCTGCTTCTATCTCGCGTCCTCCACTGGCGCTCATCGCCGGTCCGACGGCCAGCGGCAAGTCGGAGCTTGCGCTTGCCCTCTCCGAGCGCACCGGCGGGGTCATCGTCAATGCCGACAGCGTGCAGCTCTACCGCGATCTCGACATTCTCAGCGCTCGCCCCTCCCCTGCCGACCTCGCCCGCGCCGATCACCGGCTCTACGGCGTGCTCGACGGTGCCGATCCTTGTTCCGCGGCTCGCTGGGCGGCGATGGCGAAGGCGGAAATCGAGCGCATTCACGAGGAGGGTCGCTTACCGATTCTCGTCGGCGGCACTGGCCTCTACTTGCGCGCACTCCTCGACGGCATCGCCCCGATTCCCCCGATCGACCCTGCGATCCGCGCCTGCGTCCGCGCGGCGAGCGTCGCGGACAATCGCGCAGCGCTCGAGCGGCTCGATCCCGCAGCCGCCGCGAAGCTCGACCCAACCGACACGACCCGGATCGCGCGCGCACTCGAGGTGGTACGATCGACC
>JANMWM010000328.1:0-5651 GCA_031394005.1 Sphingomonas sp. | reverse complement strand
CAGGACGGCCACGCGTAACTTCGCGTCTCCGCCCGGTCCCAGCCAAAACTTGTGTCCTATCGAAACAGCGGAGTGGGGTTCCGAGTTGCAAAGACGCTGCCTTGAACTAATCAGTCATCTCCGGCCTACCTCACAATTGGTGGCCCGAACACCAGACGGCTCGCTCATTAATCAACGAGGCGTCTCCGCCCTTACAATCTGACGTCAGCCTTGTGGTCATTCAAATATTCCTTGCCCGGATCGACGTTGAACAGCGCCTTCAGCGCCGCTGCCTTGAGTGTCGAGCCCTTGGCAGCTTCCCAGATTGTCGCACTCTCGCTGTTGAAGCGCAGCAGCTGAAGGTCAGGATCGTTCTTCCCGTCCTTGTACCATGCGGCGACGAACGGGCTCCATAGGCGGTCGATCACTGCCCGGTCGTTGTGCTCGGTCAGCGATCCATGGACATGCGCGAACAGCGTATGGTCCTTGGCTGAGAAGGTAGCGACCGCGCGCTTGGCGCCTTTGACCTTCTGGCCGACGCCGTCGGTCTTCGAGGCAAAGAAATAGATTTGTCCGCCGTCGTTCTTGTCGCCGTCTAGGGGAACGTCGACCTGAACGCTCATCGGGCGGGTCTGGTCATCCTCGACGCCTTCCAGCCCGAGCATCATGAATGGGCTATCGTTGATCGCCTTCCAGAACAGCTTGGTCAGGCGGGTGTCATTATCTTCGTCATTGCCGAACATCGGGGCACTCCTGATGGATTCGCTCTGACAACGGTCGGGCGGGAAGAGCGTTCCTGTTAGCGCAGTCTCTTGACGGCAAGGCGCCCGTCTGACCCCGTCTTGACCTCGAAGTTAGGAACCGCCTTGATCAGGTCGGACAGACGCGAATAGCCGTAGTTGCGCACCGCAAAGCTCGATACCGCGGTTGCTCGCTGGCCGACCTCAGACAACGATGCGAACCCCTCCTCGTCGCGCTTCGAGGTCTTATAGGCCGAACCCAATATCTTGAGCAGTTCGGCGTCGATCGTGCGCTGGCCCTCATGCGCCTCCGGAGCCTCGAGCAGCTCGGGCTCATCCGCGGCCAGCGCCGCGGCATCGAAAAACCGCGTGCACGCCTGCTGGAAGCTCACCGGGGTCTTGGTCGTGCCGAAGCCATAGCAGGGCAGCCCGTCCTCGCGAATCCGCTGGGCGAGGGGCAGGAAGTCGCTGTCGCTCGACATGATCCCAAAACCGTCGACATGGCCGCGGTAGAGCAAATCCATCGCGTCGATGACCATCCGCATGTCGGTCGCCGACTTGCCCTTGACGATGTCGAACTGTTGCATCGGTACGATTGAATGCAAGCCGGTCAGCGTGCCCCACGTCTTGAGGCTCGGCTTCGACCAGTTGCCATAGGCGCGGCGTATATTGATCGTGCCAAGTTCGCCGAGCACCAGCAGCACTTCGTCAAGATGGTCGGGCGAGGCGTTGTCGGCATCGATCAGCAGCGCGATGTTGAGCGTGGCGTCACGAGATTGGCGGCCGTCGGTCATCTTTAAGCTCCGTTTCGACGCTCATAGCGCATCGGAGGCGGAACGAAACCGCCCGTTCGCTCGCTTTAGGGGTCGATGCGTCATTGAGTTGAGAGGAACGAAAATGAAGAAACTATTTTTGGGTGCGGCGCTTGTCGGCAGCCTGTCGCTGTCGGCCTGTGCGACCAACCCCTACGATCAATATGGCTACAATAACGGTGGCTACAACAACGGCCAGCAGACCACGGCCGGCCGCGCGGTTACCGGCGCGGTCATCGGCGGTGTTGCTGGCGGCGTTATCGGCGCGATTATTCCCGGCGTCAGCGTCGGCACCGGCGCGCTGGCCGGCGCGGCTCTCGGCGGCGTCATTGGCGCTGTCTCGAAGGGCCACCAGTTTTACCGCGACACCCGTGGCTACTGCTACTATGTTGATCGCAATGGCAACCCGATCTACGATTATAACACGCGTTGCTAGTTGTTTGGCGGCAATTACTCAGACGGAATAGAAGCTTCCTTCTGCCTCGTTGAGCAGGAATAGTTGCCCCTTGAAGATCGAGAAATGGCAGCCGTGGAGCGAGAGCTTCCCGGCTGCTTCTCGTTCGGCGACAAACGGGAAGGTGCGCAGATTGGCGAGACTTTGGCGGATCCCCGCCTCCTCGAGCAAGTGCGCTGCGTCCGCGCCCTCGCCGTGCTTGGCCGCGATTTCCGCCCGCGGTACTTCAAGCAACTCCATCCACTGAGCGATGAATCCGCCCTCTCCGTGCGCGGCATTGACGAATTGGCCGGTCAGCGACGCCTGGATCCCGCCGCACCGCTCGTGCCCCATTACGACGATCCGGGGGATTTCGAGTTGGGTTACTGCGAATTCGAGTGCCGCCGAGACGCCGTGGCGCCCGCCGCCCGGCTCATAGGGGGGGACGAGGTTGGCGACGTTGCGGACGACGAAAATCTGCCCAGGATTGGTGTCGAAGATCGTAGCCGGATCGGCTCGGCTGTCGCAGCACGCGATGATCACCGCTTCGGGGGATTGGCCCTCGGCAAGCTCGCGCCAGCGCGCGCGCTCGGGCGCGGCCTGCACGTCGCGGAAGCGCCGATACCCGTCCAACAAGCCGCTGAAGCTTTGCATGAATCCTCCCGTCGAATGTACCGCTGCGCCTATAAGCCCGGGTCAGGACTGGCAAGCGGGGCGACGAATGGCTATCTGGCGCGGATGACCGTCCCCCTTATCACCGCCACGCCTCCGCGGACGCGCAAGCCCGATTGGATCCGCGTCAAAGCGCCGACCAGTGAAGGCTATGCCCAGACCCGCAAGCTGATGCGCGACTTGAACCTCGTTACCGTGTGCGAGGAAGCGGCCTGCCCCAACATCGGCGAGTGCTGGACCAAGAAGCACGCGACGGTGATGATCCTTGGCGACACTTGCACGCGCGCCTGTGCCTTCTGCAACGTCAAGACCGGGATGCCGCGCGGGGTCGATCCACTGGAGCCGCAGCACACCGCCGACGCCGCCGCCGCGCTCGGGCTCGAGCATATCGTCGTTACCTCGGTTGACCGCGACGACCTTTCTGATGGCGGCGCGAGCCAGTTCGTCAAGGTGATCGAGGCGCTTCGCCGTACCACCCCCAATACGACGATCGAAATCCTCACGCCTGATTTCCGCAACAAGCACGAGCGCGCGGTCGAAGCGATCGTTGCCGCGCGCCCCGACGTCTACAACCACAACCTCGAGACGGTGCCGAGGCTCTACCCGACCATCCGTCCCGGCGCGCGCTATTACGCTTCACTCCGTCTCCTCGAGACGGTGAAGCGACTCGACCCATCGATTTTTACAAAGTCGGGGGTGATGGTTGGGCTCGGCGAGCAGCGGCTCGAGGTTCACCAGGTGATGGACGATATGCGCTCGGCCGGGATCGATTTCCTGACCATGGGCCAATATCTCCAGCCGACTGCGCGCCACGTCAAGGTGGAAGAGTTCGTCACTCCCGACGCCTTCGCCGCTTATGGCGCAATCGCCCGGGCGAAGGGATTCCTGCTCGTTGCGGCCTCCCCGCTGACCCGCTCGAGCTATCACGCTGGTGATGATTTTCGGAAGATGCAGGAAGCGCGCTCGGCGAAACTCGCGCGGGCAGGGCCCGCCGACTGATGCCTCGCCACAGCGAGACCAAGCATCTCCCGTTCACGCCCGAGCAGCTGTTCACGCTGGTCGCCGACGTCAAGCGCTATGCCGAGTTCCTTCCCTGGGTCGTCGCGGTGCGGGTCCGCTCATCGAGCGACACCGAGACGATCGCCGACCTCGTCGTCGGGTTCAACGCGTTCAAGGAGCGCTTTACCAGCCGCGTGACGAAGGAGGCACCCGACCGCATTATCGTCGACTATGTCGAAGGCCCGTTAAAATATCTGAAGAACGAGTGGCGCTTCGAACCTGCTGCGGATGGCGGCACCAACCTACATTTTTCGGTCGACTTCGCTTTCAAGTCACGAATTTTCGAGACGATCGCCGGCCAGATGTTCGACCGCGCGTTGCGGCGGATGACCGGGGCATTCGAGGTGCGTGCGCAACAGCTCTACGGCAGCAGCAGCTCCAGCGCGCAAAGCGCTGCCTGAAGCCGCACCCCGCTGCGATTCTCATTTTCGAACAGCCGGCTATCGGTGATGATGTCATCGGTTCCCCCGCCGCGTTCGGCACGCGCGAAGACCACCGTTCCGACCGGCTTGCCCGAGGTTGCGCCGCCCGGCCCGGCGATGCCGGTAATCGCGACGGCGACATCGGCTTCGGTCGCCGCCAGCGCGCCTCGCGCCATCGCCCAGGCGGCGGCGATGCTAACCGCGCCGAACGTCTCGATCACTTCGTGTGAGACGCCGAGTTCGGCATGCTTGGCGGCATTTGAATAGGTCACCCATCCGGCCTCGAACACGTCCGATGACCCTGGGATCTCGGTCAGCGCCGCACAAACGAGCCCGCCCGTGCAGCTCTCGGCCACCGCAATTCTGCGACCGGCCGCGCGATTGCTGTCGATCACGCGCTGGGCAAGTTCGACCAGCGGAGCGGGGAGGAGGGTGTTCATTCCTTCGCCTTAGCAGGTGCGGCGGGCAAGCGCACAGTGGCGATCGCCTGCGCCGCAATCCCTTCGCTGCGTCCGGTGAAGCCCAGTTTTTCGGTCGTTGTCGCCTTGATACTGACCGCTTCCACGGCGAGCCCGAGGATCGCCGCGACCTTCGTGCGGATCGCGGCGCGATGGGGGCCGATCTTTGGCGCTTCGCAGATGATCGTGCAGTCGACATGGTCGATCATCCCGCCGCGCTCCGCGATCAGCGACACGGCATGGCGGGCGAAACGATCCGAGCTCGCCCCCTTCCACTGCGGGTCGGACGGCGGGAAATGCTCGCCAATATCGCCCAAGGCCGCCGCGCCGAGCAACGCATCGGTGATCGCATGGAGCACGACGTCCGCGTCGCTGTGCCCGGCTAGCCCGCGCTCGTGCGCGATCGCGACCCCGCCCATCATCACTGGCCCCGGACCGTCGAAGGCGTGGACATCGAACCCCTGGCCCGATCGCGACACCAGGTTCGCCGTCAACCGTCGCTCGGCCACCGCGAAATCGGCGAACGTAGTCAGCTTGTCGAGCATTGCGTCTCCTTCGACAGTCGCCACCTTGAGTCCCGCCGCGACCAGCACCTGGCTCTCGTCGGTGGAGAGCCGTTTGCCTGCTTCCTCGAGCGCGTAGAGCAGGTCCTCGCGATAGAAGGCCTGCGGCGTCTGGACACGCAGCAGCCGCCTGCGATCGACCGTTTCGCCCAGCAATGCACCTCCCTTGGCCAGCGTATCCGACACCGGCAGCACCGGCACCGCGCCATGGTTCTTGTTGTCGAGCGCATAAAGCAGCCGATCGACGACCTCAGCCGGACAAAACGGCCGCGCCGCATCGTGCACCAGCACGATCTCGCCATCGATCGCCGCCAGCCCCTTGACGACGCTCTCGGCGCGCTCGCGCCCGCCGATCACCAAGGCGCCGACATCGCGATTCCCCAGCGCTTCTCGCGCGATCGCTTCCTGTCCCGCACCGATCACCACTCGGACCTCGCCAACCCGCGGATGTGACGCCATTGCGTCAACCGCGTGTGCCAGCACCGCCTTCCCGCCGATATTGCGAAACTGCTT
>JANMWM010000314.1:0-4859 GCA_031394005.1 Sphingomonas sp. | reverse complement strand
GCCAGCAGGGCACCCATCACCAGAACGAGGACATGCTCCCAGCTGGGCGCAGTGAAACAGGGGCGCCACGTCTGCAGCCACCGGCGCAGTATCAGGGAAACGGCATCGCCGATAACGGCCTTGGGATGGTCCAGCATCCCATGCTTCGAATCCCGACTGACACAGGTGGCAAGGCGATGGCTGTTGCCATGCGGTGAAGTGAATCCGATTCACTTTGACCCGAAGGCAAGTATGACTGCGTCATGGGCGAAGACAAAATCGCTCGTCGCGCGATTCTTCTGGCGACTCACTAAGACCAGCACGAGTTGATGGTAATGAAATGGGCGGAGGCCGCATTCTATTTCTGAAAGCCCGGAAAGCGGTAGAAGCCATTAGCCGCCGTCGACGCCACTAGCCGACGGTTAGCTTACCATCCCGAACTATGTTCAAACAGAGGAGGGCTTACGAGCCCGTTGAGCAGCGCCGTCGATAAGTCGGGTCTGAAACCGCGAATGGCGATCCCGCTTCGACGGGTGTCGCAACACTGCTGTCGACGGCCGGCGCTGCGGTTTTGGTTTGCGCTATCAATGGGCTGCCAGGGCCAAACCGAGACCAAGGGCGGTCGTCAAATTTAAGCTGCGCGAAAAAGTCGCCATGTCATCCAATCCCCTCAAAGCGCGCCGTGTCAGCGCTGCTCTTTATTACGATTGAGAGCCACGTTCATGATGTGCCCGACCCCGTCGCTATACATACGTATGCAGCCCCGCTAGGCTTGCGGGCTGCGGCGACCATTGTGGCGCGCGAGCAACGATTGTCACCCGACCAAGCCCATGTCCCAACGTCGCCCCACCTCGTTCGATATCGCCGAACTTGCGGGCGTGTCGCAACCGACGGTGTCGCGCGCCTTATCGGGCAATCCGTCGGTCAGCGCGGAAACGCGGGCGCGAGTGCTCGCGGCGGCCGAGCAGCTGCAATATAAAGTCGACAAGAACGCGTCAGCCTTGCGCAAGCAGCATAGCCAGACGATCGCGCTGCTGTTCTTCGAGGACCTGTCACCGGAAGAATCGCTGATCAATCCATTCTATTTGTCGATGCTCGGCAGCATGGTCAGAAGCTGTGCTGCGCGGGGTTATGATCTGCTCATTTCCAACCAGCAATTATCGTCGGACTGGCACGTCGATTATGAGGACAGCCGTAAGGCCGACGGAATCATCCTGCTCGGCTATGGCGACTATCTCATCTACCGCCCGCGGCTCGAAAAATTGATCGAGCAGGGGACACATTTCGTCCGCTGGGGAAGCCCGCGGGAGGGAGAGATCGGAACGACGATCGGTTCAGACAACGAGGGCGGTGGGTTTGCCGCAACCGAACATCTGCTTCAGGCGGGGCGGCGGCGGATCGCCTTTCTCGGCTCGGCGACGCCGGCCTACCCCGAAATGCTGGACCGCTGGCTCGGCTACCGCCGGGCGCATGATGCGATAGGGATCACGGTCGATCCCGCAATTCGCTTCGACGCGCTGCCTAACGAGGAAGCAGGGGCGTACGCCGCCGGCGAACTTCTGGCCTCGGGAGCCGAATTCGACGCCGTCTTCGCTTCGAGCGACCTCGCCGCAATCGGCGCGATGGGCGTGCTGCAGGAGTCCGGCCGCCGCGTCCCCCACGACGTCGCCATCGTCGGGTTCGACGATCTCGCCGCCGCGCGCTCCGCCCGTCCGAGCCTGACGACCGTTGCGCAGGACGCGCGGCTGGCGGGCCAGACCTTGGTCGAAGCGCTAATCGACGCGGTCGAACGGAGCGCTTCGAACAGCTGCCTGCTGCCGGTCGAGCTCAAGATCCGCGGCTCGACCATGAGCCGCTAGGCATCGACGATCACCAAGGTATTCGTATGTGCTGCACCGCAGCAAATCGATGTAGCGAATTGGCAGCACTCAACTTCTCTGCCAGCGTGGTCGTAGGGAGAGACCAAGTCATGTTGCAAACGCAGAGCGAAAAGCCGCGTCAGTCATTCGCCGGATTGTGGAATATCTCGTTCGGATTCTTCGGAATCCAGATCGGCTTTGCGCTTCAGAATGCGAATATGAGCCGCATCTTCCAGTCCCTCGGATCTAGCCTCGACGACCTTCCCGTGCTGTGGATCGCGGCCCCACTCACCGGGCTCCTCGTCCAGCCGATCGTCGGCCATTTGTCCGACCGCACCTGGCTCGGCCGACTGGGCCGCCGCCGCCCCTATTTCCTCGGCGGCGCGATCCTCGCCGCGCTCGCGCTGCTGATGATGCCGATTGCCCCTGCCCTGCTGTTCGCCGCGACGCTCTTGTGGATGCTCGACGCCAGCCTCAATATCTCGATGGAGCCGTTCCGCGCCTTCGTCGGCGACATGCTGAGGAAGGACCAGCACACCGCCGGCTACGCGATCCAGACCGCCTTTATCGGCGCGGGCGCGGTGGTCGGCTCGATCTTCCCATACATGCTCGGCCATCTCGGCGTGTCAAACGACGCGCCCGTTGGGGGCATCCCCGACACCGTGCGCTACAGCTTCTGGTTCGGCGGAGCGGCGCTGCTGCTATCAGTGCTCTGGACCGTGCTGACAACCAACGAATATAGTCCCGAGGAACAAATCGCGTTCGGCGGAGCCGGGGTCAAGGACGGCGTGCCCGAGGCCCAGCGACTGCTCGCCGCGCGCGGGCTAAGCGGCAGCCTTGTCTGGCTCGCCGCCGGCGCAGCGGTGATCGTCGCGGTCGCCGCGTTCACGCTCGAAAAGGAAGTTTATTTGCTCGGCGGGCTACTCGCCGCCTACGGCCTTGCCAGCATCGCCGCGATCCGTCTCGCGCGCTCGGGAAAGTCGAGCATGCTGTCGTCGATCGTCGGCGACTTCTCGGGAATGCCGCCAGTGATGAAGCGCCTCGCGGTCGCGCAATTCTTCAGCTGGTCGGCACTGTTCATCATGTGGATTAACACCACCCCGGTCGTCGCGATACGCTATTTTGGGTCAGCCGACGCGGCGAGCCCGGCCTACCAGGACGGCGGCAACTGGGTCGGAGTGTTGTTTGCGGTTTACAACGGAGTCGCCGCGATCGCTGCGCTGACACTGCTGCCGTGGCTCGTCAATCGCTTCGGTAAAGTCCACACTCACTCGCTATGCCTCGCCGCCGGGGCTGCGGGCTATGCTAGCTTCTTCGTCATGCCCGACGCGCACTGGTTGCTGCTGTCCGAAGTCGGGGTCGGTATCGCTTGGGCGTCGATCCTGGCCATGCCCTACGCCATCCTGGCGAGCGCACTGCCGCAGTCGAAACTTGGCATCTACATGGGATTGTTCAATATCTTCATCGTCATCCCCCAGCTGCTCGTCGCCACCGTGATGGGATCCGTGATGAAGGCATTCTTCCCCGGCCAGCCGATCTGGACGATGCTCGCCGCCGCGATCGTCATGACCGTCGCCGCGCTCGCGACGTTGCGGGTGACCGATACCGCCTCCACCTGACCTGCGGGTAGAGAGACCGATGACTGCAGGTTGGAAGCTCGTGGATCCCGCTGGTACTAGCCGAGCCATTGGCGCTGCCGTTCGCCGAAGCTCTGGCGTATCCCCCGTCGTCTAGCCCTCCCCCAGCAAGATTAACAGCCTCGACGGCGTTGTACGGGCTCTTCCTCAGCTATTGTGGCCACAGAATTAATATTCCGAATAGTCCCTTTCGAGCCAAAAAAAATCGCCGTTGCGTTTGGCGCGATGGTCTCTCGCGTGCGGGCGTTGTAGCGTCTCAGACACGGACGACAGGATTTAGGCGGAGCGGCGGAATGTTCAATATTTTTCTTGCATATACGCTGTCCAAATCGTCGCGCGCGTTCGCGTGAGGGAATTGCTCAATCCGGTCCGACAAGTGCGGGTCGAGACTATCGGCCATGAGCGACAGCCCTTGGTGGTGATCGACAATTGCCTGGAGGACTTCGAAGGGTGGCGCGAAAGCGCGGCGGGCGAGCGCTTCGCGCCGATCGGGCCTTACTATCCGGGCGTGCGGGCGCATGTCGCGCGGGGCGTTGCGGAAAAGTTGCGGGCGGCGCTGGTGCCGGTAATAAAGGAGGCATTCGCGCTCGACCCGGTACCGCCGTTGGTCGATTGCTTTTTTTCGATCGTGACGACCCCGCCCGCCACGTTGGCGCTGATCCAGCGGCTCCCGCACATCGACGGGCTCGAGCCTGACCGGCTGGCGATCCTGATCTATCTATCGGGGGAGTCGCAGGGCGGAACGGCGTTCTTCCGCCAGCGCGCGACGGGGTATGAGACGATCGACGCGGCGCGCTTTCCGGCGTTCGAGGCAGCGCTTCACCAAGGGGTGTCGGCGAACGGCCTTCCGCCCGCGGCCTATATCGCGGGGGACACGCCGCTATACGAGCAGGTCGCGGAGATCGAAGCGCGGCCCAATCGCGCGATTATCTATCGCAGCCATTTGCTCCATTGCGCGCGGATCCCGTCGGGTGTGCCGCTCCCGCCCGATCCGCGCGAGGGGCGGCTGACGGTCAACGCCTTTCTGTTCGGAGGCTAATCGCGGGATTTCGAGCGAGCAGGTTGAGGCTGCTCCCATTATCCTTGAACGGGAATGTCCGCAATGCGTTGCAACAGAAGTCGCGAGCGCGCCAACGCTATCCGTCCGCTTTTCCGCTTCGGGCGCCAAGAGCGGACCTTTCTTTCCCTGCCATATGAGGTCGCTCCTTGCATTACACATGGTCCAGTCCCCCCGATCAAACGCTTTAAAAGCGAAGTTCACAGTTCGCACTGCGGGGTTCAAATGCTTCTAGAGCAGAGGCACTCCCCTCACCGGGCCGCCCTGTGCATCCACGAGAGCGTTACGAGCCCTCCACTCTCTTCTTAATTCAGGACAGGACGGCCC
>JANMWM010000286.1:0-7066 GCA_031394005.1 Sphingomonas sp. | reverse complement strand
CTGCAGGTTGTGGCCCTCGCCGGGAATGTAGGAGATGACCTCGCGCTGGTTGGTCAGGCGGATCTTGGCGACCTTGCGCAGCGCCGAGTTCGGCTTCTTCGGGGTCGTCGTATAGACCCGGGTGCAGACGCCGCGCTTCTGCGGGTTCTGCTCCATCGCAGGAACCTTCGACTTGGCCTTCTGCGGTTCGCGACCCTTGCGGATCAGCTGGTTGATCGTTGGCATGAAGCCCTTCACCTTTCTATGCCGAGAAGCCCCCGGCGGTTACTAATGCCCAACGCGGATAAGCGATGCCCGGGGCGGCCCCACCTTGGAAGGCGGCCACCCGGCCATCGCAACGTCGAGCAATGTTCAGCTCTTGTCCGGGAGAGGCGGCGAAGAATCGCGTGCCTCGCGGACGAGCGGGTCATTAGCGGGCGAGCGTCAAAGGGTCAACGGGGGAAGCGGGTCAGTCTCGGGTCAGGCGACGCGGCGACCGAAGCTGGGTCGAGGCCGGGCGGGCGCGACTGGCGTGGTGGCAACTGCCTGAGCGGGCGGTGCGGCCGGTTCAGTTGCCTTGGCCGCGAGATAGCGGGCGATGGCAGCATCTGGGTCGAACCCGCCACCCTGCGCTGCGCCGTCGGGCGTTTCGGCCGCCCACGATGCCTTCGTCCCCGCCGCTCCGCGCGCCTCAAGGAGAGCGTCGCGCAAGTGGCCAAGCCCGCCCGGCGGAAGCGCCAGCCACGATCCGAGCAAGCGCATCCGCTTGCTACCGAACGCCCCACCCTGGACCATGAAGGATAGATAGTCGCGGCGCATAATCGGGACGATCCCCCACAGGCGCAGGTTGCGGCGCTCGATCGTCACGAGCAAAAGCTCGCTCCAGCGCACCGTTCGCCGCGCGAACATGGTACGGACGGTGAGGCCGTTGGTATCTCCGGCCAGCGCGGGGCGGCTATCCATCGCCGCGTAGCCGGCGAAGACGCCCATCGCGAGCAATACACCGCCGATGACCGTATTCAGCGTCGAATTATCGTCCGACCAGCCGAACAGGGTGTAGCCGCCGCTCAAGCCCCACAGCAGCGCCCACATCGCCAACCGCGCTGGTTTGTAGTATATCGTCGTCATCCCCCGCCCCTTCCGCGCAATGGACCGCGCAAAGGATAAGGCAGGGTCGGTTGCGGAGGCGTTAAGACCGGCTACTCGCTCGCCTCGCCGTCCCACTCCTCGTCGTGATGGCGCGCGTCGGCGTCGGCCTTGGTTGCTTGGACTATGCCATCGAGATTCTTGGGTGGGCCGTAAATAGTATAGAGCCGGAGTGGCCTGTCGCCGGTGCTGCGGACATTGTGGCGCGCGCCGGCGGGGACGATCACGGCGAAATCATCGCTGACCGCGTTGGCGACCCCGTCGATGTCGACCGCGCCTTCGCCTTCCTCGATGCGGAAGAACTGGTGGCGGTCGCCATGGACCTCCGCGCCGATTTCCTCGCCCGGCTGGAGCGTCATCAGCACTAGCTGAAGATGGTTGCCGGTGCAGAGCACGCGGCGAAAATCGTCGTTGCCAACCGTGCGCTGCTCGATATTGTCGCAAAACCCCTTCATTCGATCCTCCTCGTTCCTGCCCGCTCAACCGGTGAACGGGCAGGAGGTTGTGGACGATCGGAGGCGCCTACTTCGGCATCACCATCAGCTTGTCGAGGTGGCCCTGCACGACCGGAATCGCACTTAATGCGAACGCCTTGAGCGAAGCTTGGTCGCCGCCCGCCGAATAGGCCTTCGACGCGTCCAGAGCCGCCTTGTGGCCGTCGGCCTGCTATTCGACGTAAAGCTTGTCAAAATCGGCGCCCTTGGTCGCTTTCAGCGCATCAATCTTGGCCTTCAGACCGGCCGGCAGGACCATCGGCAGCGCGACCATCGGGCTGGTCTTCTTGGCCGCCGCTTTGAGCATGTCGCTCGACTTGCTATGATCGGCGACGAGCATATCGACCATCGATTTCAGCGACGCCGAGGTCGCCATCGTCTCCGCAAGCTTGCCGCTCTGGATCTCGAACATGTCGGACCCGACGACGGTGTCGACGAAGCTCTGCGCCGGCATCGCCGCGGCGGTCGCACCCATGTTGCCCGAGGCCTTCATGTCGGCATTGGTTGTCATTGTCGTATCGTTGGACGTAGCGACGGTCTCGTCATTCTTTTTGCCGCACGCGGCGAGCGCGAGGCCGAGGCTGACGGCGGTGATCAGGGTGGTTGAACGCATGGAGGAAATTCTTTGCTAACTGCGCTCATCGCAACGCTCGCCATGCGCCACGCGTTCCTCAAATACTCGAAGTCCCCGGTTGCGCGTTCGTCCCGGCCCCGCGTTGCGGGCGCACATAAAGACGCTTGACCAGCGGCCACTGCGTGCATGCCTCAGCCTCGATCGCGGCCACGATGTCCTCGACCTCGCGAGCGGAAATTCCGTCGTCGAAATCGACCGACATCATTGCGGTAATCTGGTCGGGTGAGCTGTGGACGGTCAGCACCTCGCCGACCTCGGTGATACCGGGGCGCCCCACGGCGAGGGCACGCAGCCCGTCGATGGTGTCGCGGCCGGCGCTCTCGCCGATCAACAGCTGCTTCGATTCATTGGCCAATACCCAGGCGGTAAAGCCGAGGATCGCACCGATGATGATTGACGCCGCACCGTCAAAGCGCGGGTCCCCGGTCAGCTGGCTGAGCGCCAGTCCGACCGCGGCAATGATGATCCCGAACATTGCCGCGCCATTTTCGAGCAGGACGATGAAAGTCGGCGGGTCCTTCGACCGCTTGACCGCTTCGAACCAGCCCAATTGCCCCTTGGCCTCCCGGAATTCCTTGAATGCCGAGAAGGTCGATCCGCCTTCGAGAAAAAAGGCGAGCAGCAAGACTATGTAGGCGACGATCGGAGACACCGCCGGCTCGGGATTGCTGATGTGGACAATACCCTCGTAGATCGACACCCCCGCGCCGAGCGCGAACACCATCACCGCGACGACGAAGCTCCAGAAATAAAGCTCGCGGCCATAGCCGAACGGGTGACTCTTGTCGGGTGGTTTGCGCGCGGCCCGACGCCCCCACAGCAGGAGCAGCTGGTTGGCGCTGTCGACCAGGCTGTGGACGCCCTCGGTGAGCATCGCCGACGAGCCGGTGAAGGCGGCGGCAACGAACTTCGACACCGCGATGCCGACGTTGGCAGCCAGCGCGATCCACAGCGTACGGTTATTGGGTCCCCCGCTACTCATTGCTGACCACAATGCCCGGACATGCCAGTCATTCCGCTCACGGCGCCGGGCTTGTGCGCACGACGAGCTTGCCGCCCTTCATGACGGCTGCCGGATGCTCGAGCAGGCGAACATTCTTTAGCGGATCGCCATCGACCGCGACGAAATCGCCGAACCGCCCGACCGCGATCTGGCCGACGTCGCCCGCGCGATCAAGCGCCTGTCCGGCACTAAGCGTTGCCGACTGGATTGCCTGCAGCGGAGTCATGCCCCACTCGACTTCCTTGGCGAACTGGCGCGCATTCTGGCCGTGCGGGTAAACGCCGGCATCGGTCCCGAACAACATCTTCACACCGGCCCTCACCGCGCGCTGGAAGGTCTGGCGCTGTTTCAGGCCGATCGCCTTTTCCTTGTCGATGCTTTCCTGACTGGTGCCGTTCGAGGTGCCCGTGGCGAGGATATAGTCGTCGTTGTAGATATCCATGTCGAACCAAGTGCCGTGCGCCTTGGCTTCGGCGATGGTCGCGTCGCTGGCGAGGCTGGCATGCTCAATCGTGTCGACCCCATTGTCGATGCTAGCGCGAATGCCGGCGTCGCCATGGGCGTGCGCGGCGACTTTCATTCCCAGTGCGTGCGCCTCGTCGGTGATCGCGCGGATCTCGTCGGCGGCAAGCTGTTGCGCACCCGGCGCGTCGCCCTTCGAGAAGACCCCGCCGGTGGCGCAGATCTTGATCAGCTGCGCGCCATATTTCTTCAGCCAACGCACCTTCTCTCGCGCTTCCTGCGGACCCGAGATGACCGATGCGCCGCGGCGGTCGAGCGACGGCGGTAGCTGGTTGTCGTCGCAATGACCCGCAGTCGCACCGATGGCATAAGTCGCGGTAACGACGCGCGGCCCCTCGAGATAGCCGCCGTCGATCGCCTCGCGGAGGCCGACGTCGGCGAACCCTTCCGAGCCGACATTGCGCACCGTGGTGAAGCCCGCGTCGAGGGTCTTCTTCGCATTGGCGGCGCCGACCGCGGTCCAAAAGGCGTCGGTATTTTGATAGCCGCGATACCCGCCGACTTCGGCCAGACTCGTAAGATGGACGTGCATGTCGATCAGGCCGGGGAGCAGCGTCGCGCCGGGCAGGTCGACATGCTTGATGGTGTCGGCGATGCGAATCGTTCGCGCGTCGGCAATGCCGGTAATGCGCCCATCGTCACCGACGAAGATCGCCGGATGCTCGATGTAGCGTCCGCTCGAGACGTCGAGGTAGCGGTCGGCTGTGACCACGCTGGCGGCATCAACGCTGACGGGGATGATGGCAGCAAGCAAGGCGAGGACGAGACGGCGCATAGATACTCCTGGATTTATCGTCGCCGTCGATAGCAACAAAAGGCCGGCTAGCCACTAGCCTCGATCATCGCGCGATAGGTGGCGGGCGCGCGGGCAAGCGTGCTTCTGGCATAAAGGCCCGCGGCGACGACGCCGACCAGTGCCAGCACGGCTAGCATCCCCGGCCCGCGACGAATTGGCGGACCATCGGCCAGCAGGATCAGCGCCAGTGCGCTCGCCGCCATCGGCCACAGATGATAGCGCAGGTCCGCCGCGATGCTGACGACGAGCAGGCTCGCTTCCATCCCCACCGCCGACCCGGCAAGCGCCAGCGCCAGCCCCGCCGCCGACTCGTTGCGCCGGCCCCACGCGACCGGAACAACGACGAGCGCGAGCAGCGTCCAGACGATCGGCCAGCCGAGCGGAGTCCCCGCTTCCGCACCACCGAGAGACTGGATGATCGTGGCGGGACGCGACGAGAGCGCGACCAGCCCGAGGTCGTTAGGCTCGGAGATTGTCGGCGGCTCGGATCCAATCAGCCCCGGCGGCACCAGCCAGCGTTCGGTCGAATTCCAGTGCGTCAGTCGGTGCCTGGCATAGACGTCGGTGTGCGCCGCGATTCCTCGTGCCCACAGCCGGTAAAGCGTCGCCGGCTCCTCCTCGCGCAATCGCCCGACTTGCCCGCCGCATGCCGCCTCGTCGCCGAGCGGGTCCCAGAAAAAGGGTTTGACGCACCCCTTCGCGCGCACCGTCGCGAGCTCGGCTGGGGTGAACGGGCTGCCGCCCGGCTCGCGCACCCCGATCGCCGCCAGGTCATAAAGCGGCAGGGTCTTCTCGACGCCGCTGGCGCTCGCGCCGAAGACGTGGCTGTTGAGCCACGGCTCGGCGGCAATGACCGCTAGGCTCAGCACGCCGATCGTCACCAGCCTCCCGACCAGCCCGACCGGGCGCGGCGCAAGAAAAACGACCAGCGGGACGACCGCGAATACCGCATTGGAGCGGACCAGTAGCGCATAGGCGAACAGTACCGCCACCACGGTCGATATGATCATCGGCACCCGCCGGTCGCGAAGAGCGAAGGCGGCGACAATCCCGACTCCCGCGACCAGTGCGCCGAGCATCTGCGCATCCTTGAGGATCGCCCCCTGCCACCCGAGCAGCAGCGGCGATGCGGCGAGCAGCAGTACCGCGCCCGCCGACTGCGACCGCCCGCACGTCGCGAGCGCCTCCGCGATCAGCCCGAAACCGAGCCAGTAAGTCCCCATCTGAAACGCCAGCATCGGCCCCGTCGTCCCGCCGAACCAACCGTGCAGCACCGCCCACAGTCGCGCCATGACCGGGGGGTGCCAGTCGTCATACTGGCCGTTCAGCGCCTGCCGATACTGCCCGACGCTGTCGTAGAGCGCATAGCCCGGCCACAACGCGAGCAACGATGCCGCGGCCAGCAGCGACGCCGCCGCGACGACTGCCAGCCGCGCCCCGTTTGCGGGCGCCCCCCCGCGGCTGCGAAGCTCAGATATGGATCGCCTTCCCATAGGCAGCGAGGACGCTCTCGTGCATTGTCTCGCTGACCGTCGGGTGCGGGAACACCGTCTGCATGAAGTCGGTCTCGACCAGCTCGGCGGTCTTGCCGACGGTATAGCCCTGGATCAGTTCGGTCACTTCGGCGCCGATCATGTGCGCGCCGAGCAGCTCGCCGGTCTTGGCGTCGAACACGGTCTTCACAAATCCCTCGACTTCGCCAAGCGCGATCGCCTTGCCGTTGCCGATCGCCGGGAACTTCCCGACGCGGACTTTGTGCCCCGCTTCCTTCGCCTTGGCCTCGGTCAGCCCGACGCTGGCGATCTGCGGGTGGCAGTAGGTGCAGCCAGGGATGTTGAGCGGGTCCATCGCGTGCGGGTGGACGTCCTTGTTGCCGAGCTCCTGCGCGATCGCTTCGGCAGCGATGACTCCCTCGTGGCTCGCCTTGTGCGCCAGCCATGGCGGTGCGGTGATGTCGCCGATCGCCCAGATGCCGGGGACGTTGGTACGGCACATCGGGTCGGTCTTGAGGAAGCCGCGGTCAGTGGTGATACCGAGCTTTTCCAAGCCGATATCCTCGGTATTGGGGACGATCCCGACCGCGACGATGCAATGGGAGAAACGACGTTCTGCGCTCTTGCCGTCGGCGGTCTTGATCGTCGCCGCGATCCCGGTTGCGTCGGGCTTGAGGCTCTCTACCCCGGCGCCGGTGAGGATCTCGATCCCCTGCTTGGTGAGTGATTTTTGCAGCGCGTCAGACACGTCGGCATCTTCGACCGGGACGATCCGGGCGAGCATTTCGACTACCGTCACCTTCGCGCCCATGTCGTTGTAGAAGCTGGCGAACTCGATCCCGATCGCGCCCGACCCGATGACCAGCAATTCGCTCGGCATCTCGGGCGGGGTCATGGCGTGGCGATAGGTCCAGACGCGCTTGCCGTCGGCCTTGGCGAACGGCAGATCGCGCGCCCGGGCACCGGTGGCGACGATGATGTGTTTCGCCTCGAGGTCGG
>JANMWM010000281.1:0-1622 GCA_031394005.1 Sphingomonas sp. | reverse complement strand
CGGCACGCCACCTATCCAGAACCTTACGGTTCGGCTCGAGCATGAACCGGAGGGGCACTTTCGGCGCAGGGAACCCGTGGGCAAGATCGCGATACTCGTGGATGCCGGGTATCTGCTGGCCGCTGGTGCCGAGCTGCTGCATGGCGGCCGCGACATCAAACGGCACAATCTGGCGCTTGAGTGCGACGAGTTGTATCTGTTGCTGGCCGAGGCCGCCAGTATGTGCGAGCCGTCGGATGATCTCCTCCGCGTCTACTGGTACGACGCAGCCGTCGGCCCCGACACACTGACCGTCCGCTACGACAACACCACCGACCCCAACTACCCAACGCTTGCCTTTCTCGCCGGCGCTGATACTCTCAAGGTCGGCAACTACGTCCTCGACGGAATCAACAATTCGACCGAGCGCGATCGCGACCAGGAATATTGCTATGCCGCCAATCTCGCGGTCCCGGTTTGGCTAATGGACAGCGGCACGGTGAAAATCGGCGGCAAGCTGCGCTTCCGCCACAAGATCGCCGCGCCGCAAAGTTTCAGCTATAATTACTCGGGCGCTGCCGACGTTCCCTTGTCGAGCTATATCCTAGGCAACCCGATCACCGATTTCTACGGTCGCTATGGCATCGGCCCCGATCTTAATGGTGATGCGCTGAGCGGCTTCCTTACGGCCAATTCGGCAAGCTTCAGCCGCCGCACCGCGCGCGACCTCTCGCGCAACGCCGGCGGCTTCTTCGACGACCATGAAGATATTGACGCCGCCTACGCCCAGTTCAGCGGCACGAGCGGTGCGCTCGGGGTGCTCGCTGGAGTGCGGGTTGAGCATACCCGCTCGACCTTCGGCGGCATCTCCAAGACGACCGCGGCGAACGGGACGGTCAGCTATACCCCCGCGACCACCAAGCACAGCTACACCAACGTCTTCCCGACGGCGCAGCTGCGCTATCAGCTGTCCCAGCCGCTGGTCGCCCGCGCGACCTACTCGACCGGGATTGCGCGGCCGGGCTTCTACCAGACGATCCTTTCCTCGAGCGTCGACGTCGCCAATGCCGTCGTCACTACCGGAAACCCCGAACTCAGGCCGACCACGGGCAATAATTTCGACGCCAGTCTGGAATATTACCTGCCAGATTCGGGCATCATCTCGCTCGGCGCGTTCGACAAGGAATTCCGCAACTACATCGTTTCGCGCACCCGCACCGGGCCGTTCCCCGGCTTCACTACCGCACGCATCAATAGCTTCGAGAATATCCGGCGAGCCCATGCGCGCGGGTTTGAAGCTGCGTTCGTCGACCGCTTGCGGAGTGGCTTTCTCGAAGGAATGGGGATCGATGCCAACGTCACCTATTCGAGCACAAAAGTGGCGCTGCGCGATGGCGAGACGACCGCGCTGCCCGGCGCCTTCGACTGGTCGGGGAATACCGCTCTGTTCTATGAGCGCGGACCCGTTAAGCTCCGCCTGTCGGGCCAATATCAATCGCCGGTGCTGTTCGGCATCGGCGGCAGTCGGGCAACCGATGTGTTCCAGGACAAGAGGCTGACTCTCGACGCCGCGGCGAGCTATGACGCGACCCGCAACGTTCAGATCTACCTCAACGCCAAGAACCTCACAAACGAACCGCTGC
>JANMWM010000272.1:0-5156 GCA_031394005.1 Sphingomonas sp. | reverse complement strand
GCCATCGCCATGACCGAACCGGGCACCGGATCCGACCTCCAGGGTATCCGCACGACGGCCAGGCGCGACGGCAATCATTATGTCGTCAACGGGTCCAAGACCTACATCACCAACGGCCAGAATGCCGACTTGGTCATCGTCGCCGCCAAGACCGATCCGAGCCTTGGCGCCAAGGGTATTTCGCTGGTGTTGATCGAGGCTGGCGACGGCGGGTTCGAGCGGGGCCGCAAGCTCGACAAGGTTGGGATGAACTCGGCCGACACGTCGGAACTGTTCTTCAACGATGTCCGCGTGCCCATCACCCGCTGCCTTGGCGCCGAGGGAAGCGGGTTCGGTTACCTGATGAGCCAGCTGCCCCAGGAACGCCTGTCGATCGCCATTTCGGCGCAGGCAATCGCCCAGCGTGCGTTTGACGAGGCGGTGTCGTTCACCAAGGAGCGCAAGGCATTCGGGAAGAGCGTGTTCGATTTCCAGAATACGCGCTTCGTGCTCGCGGACCTGGCGACGAAACTCCAGGTCGGCTGGGCCCATCTCGACTGGGCGCTCGCCCGTCATGTCGCCGGCGAACTCACTGCTGCGGAGGGGTCTGCGGCCAAGCTATGGCACACCGAACTCCAGGGCGAGGTGTGCGATGCGGCCCTGCAACTTCATGGCGGCGCGGGCTATATGAACGAATATCTGATTGCCCGGCTGTGGCGCGATGCACGCGTGACGCGGATCTTCGGCGGTACGTCGGAAATCATGAAGGAAGTCATCGCGCGCTCGATCTGACTGCGCACGAAGCGAACGGAGTCAATTATGGCCGAAGCCTATATCGTCGAAGCCCGCCAAACCGCTGGTGGCCGCCGCAACGGCAAGCCGGCCGGCTCGCACCCCGGCGACCTTGCTGGCGCCGTGCTGACCGACCTCGTCACCCGCACCGGAATCGACCCGGCTGTCCCGACGCTAGCGGAGGACACCGAAGTCTGATCTTCTCCTAAGCGCCCAATTGCAGACGTTCAGAGCGCGGGGAGTAAGACCGAAGCCGGTCGTTCGGGTTACGATCGTGGTCCTGATGGCGCTTGCTACCTTAAAAGAGGCGGCTAGTCTCAGGGCCAGAAAAGGGGACCTCGTCATGCGTCGATCGATCACCGCGATAGCGGCACTGCTCGCCACTTCATCCGCCAGCGCCGAGACTTTCGCGATCCAGGCGGGGCGCCTGATCGTCGATGCGGCCAAGCCCGAGCGCGGGCCATCGACGGTGATCGTGGACAATGGCCGGATCGTTCGAATCGATGATGGCGCGACCGCACCGGCGGGCGCAACCGTGGTCGATATGCGATTGAAGACGGTTATGCCTGGGATGACCGATGTCCACGTCCATCTGACCAGCACGGCCGGCCAGCCGTGGCACCAAAGACTGACCCCCAAATATTCCGAGGCCTACGCCGCGACTACCGGGCTCCGCAACGCGCTTGTAATGGCGCGGGCTGGCTTCACTACCGTCCGCGACCTTGGCAGTGGACCCGAGTCGGGGATCGCCGCGCGCGACGCGATCCGCGAGGGAGGTTTTCTCGGACCGCGTGTGATGGTGTCGGGACCGGCGCTGTCGATGATCGGCGGCCACGGCGACGACGCCGTCGGACTCAATCCCGAACTGGCCGAAGCGGTGAACGCGCGCGGCCAGATCGGCGTATGCACCGGCGTCGACGAATGTTCTCGCGCGGTGCGGCGGATTGCCGCGACCGGGGTCGACGTGATTAAATTTCACGCCACCGGCGGCGTACTCGACCCCGGCGCAATGGGGCTGGAGCAGCATTTCAGCGATGGAGAGATGAAGGCGATCGTGAACACCGCCCACTCGCTCGGGCTCAAGACCGCGGCGCACGCCCACGGCCCGCGCGGAATTTTGGCGGCGGTGCGTGCTGGCGTTGACTCAATTGAGCATGGCACGTTCATCGACGACATCGGTGTTCGCGAAATGAAGGCGCGCGGTACCTATTATTCAGCGACGCTAATGGCATTCAGCGGGCTCAATCAGTACCTCGGCAAGGGTATTTTCTCGGCCAACAGCGAAACCAAGGCGCGGATCGCGCTGGCGCAATGGGGCGTTGGTCTTAACAAGGCCTATCGCGGCGGGGTCAAGATCGCGCTTGGCACCGACAGCGGTGTTGCCCCCCACGCCCAAGCCAATCAGGAAGTCGGATTGATGGTCTCGAAAGGCGGGATGAGCACGCGCGACGCGCTGATCGCCGCGACGAAGGGTGGCCCCGATTTAATGGGGCTCTCGTCGGAAACCGGGACGCTTGATGCAGGCAAGTCGGCCGACTTGATTGCGGTCGATGGCGATCCGCTGATCGATCCCGCAGCGGTCATGCACGTCGACTACGTGATGGTAATGGGTCGCCCGATCCCAATGAAGGATTGACGATGAAACTCGCCTCCCTCTTCTCGCTCGTCCTTTTGATCGCTGTGCCAAGCATGGCCGCCGATCTGCCCGCCGCCGGCGATGCGCCAAGCGCGGCAACCAAGGCAGACGCCTCCGCCGACGCAAAGAAGGAGGATCCCGACACCGCCAAGGCCAGCGCCATTGAACTAGCGCAACCGGTCAAGCGCTCGATCCGCTTTCGCGGGGGAACGCTAAATTACGTTGCCACGCCCGGCACGCTGACTATCCGTAACGATGATGGCGAGCCGGTCGCGAGCATGTTCTACACCGCCTATACGATCGCCGCCGCCAAAGACCGTCCGCGCCCCTTGACGTTCCTGTTCAACGGCGGTCCGGGCTCCTCGTCGATGTGGCTGCATATGGGCAGCTTCGGGCCAATGAAAGTCGATGCCTCTATCCCCGAGATGGAACGACCAGCGCCGTTCCGCCTCACTGAAAATCCCAATACATTGCTCGACAAAACCGACCTCGTCTTCATCGACGCCGTCACCACCGGCCTGTCGCGGCCGGTCGGCAAGGCCAAGCCCGAGGACTTTTTTGGAGTCGACAAGGACATCGACGCCTTTGCGCGCAGCATCCAACGCTACCTGACGGTGTTTGGCCGTTGGAACAGCCCCAAATTCATCATTGGCGAAAGCTACGGCACCACCCGCGCCGCGGGCCTGTCGTCCGAACTGGCCGAGCGCGGCGTGCAGCTCAATGGCATTGTGCTGGTGTCAACGGTACTCAACTTCGCCGATTTTTCGGGTGACCAGTCGCTAATCAACTTCTTTCCAACTCATGCAGCCGACGCCTTCTACCACGGCAAACTTCCCGGCTCGGCAAGTCTGCAAAGCGTTGTCGCCGATGCAAAGGCGTTCGCCGTCGGACCATATGCCTCGGCGCTGCAAAAAGGGCGGCTGATCGGCGACGAGGAGAAGGTCGCAATAGCCAAAAGGATGAGCGAACTCACCGGGCTCTCAAGCGAGTATATCCTGCGCTCGAACTTGCGCGTGAATTCCGATCGCTTTCGCCGGGAACTCCTGCGCGACCGGAGGCAAATCATCGGCCGGATCGATTCGCGCTATCTCGGCACTGAGAGCGACGCGGCGGGCGAAGGCACGAGCTACGATCCACAATCGGCAAGCATATCGGGGGCGTTCGTCGGCGCGCTCAACGATTATCTGTTCCGTGACCTCGGGTTCAAAACGCTGCTGACCTATCGTCCCAACAATTATGGCGGGATCGGCAAGAAATGGGACCTCAAGCACAAGTCCGCTGAAGGACCTCAGGACATCAGCGACACCAGCGTCGACTTGGCGGCCGCGATGCGGCAAAATCCACGGCTCAAGCTGCTGTCGGTCAACGGCTACTACGATCTGGCGACGCCGTTTTTCGGTGCCGATTATGAAATCGGACACATGATGCTTGAGCCGCCGATCGCGGCCAATATTCGTTATGTTTATTACCCGGCGGGGCACATGATGTACACTGACCCGGGATCGGCGCGGCAGCTCAAGGCCGACCTCGCCAGCTTCTACGACAGCGCGATGTAGGCAGACCTCCTTGTCACGTACGATGTCGGCGTGTGTCTTGCGCATCGGCAATGGGTCGCAACTGGCGCTGGAAAAGCCGCTTCAGCAAAACCCTCTACAAGGGCCGCAACGCCATCGAGCGCATGTTCAGCCGCCTCAAGGACTGCCGACGCCTCGCTACCCGCTACGACAAACTCGCTGCTAATTTCCTCGGCAACATCCACCTCGCCGCCGCCATCATGTGGTGGTTATGACTCTCGGCCCTAGTTCAGATCCTGCTCACAAATGAGCGCCTAGAGCGAACGTCCCCATGTATCAGTCTCGGACAGGTCAGTCGTCGATCTTGCGGCCGAAGGTTTCGGGCAGGAAGAACAGCTCAAACACGACAGTCAGCACGGCGATGACAACACAATACCATAGCCCGTAGTAAATGTTGCCCGTCGCCGCGACCATCCCGAACGCCGTGGTCGGAAGGAACCCTCCAAAACAGCCATTGCCGATGTGATAGGGCAGCGACATTGAGGAATACCGAATCCTGGTCGGGAAAAGTTCGACCAGCAGTGCCGCGATCGGCTCGTAGTCCATCGTCACATAGATCACGAGAATGAACAGGATCAGCACGACCATCGACTTGTTCATCGTCTTGGGGTTGGACTTTTCGGGGTAGCCGGCAGGCGTTAGCGCGGCCCTGGCACAGTTCTGGAACGGCTTGATCGCATCCTTGCGCGCCGGACCGGTGACGGTCGTCGGGTCGAGCGTCGCGACCATCGTAGTACCGACCTTGATCTGGGCGATGGTGCCGGCGGCAGCCGCGAAGTTGGTGTCATGGCGGCATCGACGGTCGATATCCCAGCAATCACTCTTTCGGGCGGACGCATGCTCGACGGCTGGCACGACAGCGAGTTGGTCGGTTCGCTAACGGTCATCTGGCGGGCGCGCCGGTTGCTCGGGGCGGGCGAGATCGATGAGGACGAATTCTTCCGCCGGGCGACCGAAAGCGCCCCGTCCCCCGGTCATTGCAACACGATGGGCACCGCCTCAACGATGAACGCCGTGTCCGAAGCACTGGGAATGTCACTGCCCGGCAATGCGGCCATCCCTGCGCCCTATCGGGAGCGCGGCCAGATGGCCTATCGCACGGGTCGACGGATCGTCGAGATGGCCTATGAGGATCTTTGCCCCTCGAAGATCCTGACCCGCGATGCCTTCCTCAA
>JANMWM010000228.1:0-6611 GCA_031394005.1 Sphingomonas sp. | reverse complement strand
CCAACCGACACGACCCGGATCGCGCGCGCACTCGAGGTGGTACGATCGACCAGCCGCCCGATCACCGAATGGCAGGCGCAGAAGATTGGGGGTATCGCCTCAATAGTTTCCCTCAAACCATTGATATTACTACCGCCGCGTGACTGGCTTTACGCCCGCTGCGACGAGCGTTTTGCCTCCATGCTCGACGGCGGCGCCGCGAGCGAGGTCCGCGCCCTCCTCGCCCGCAATCTTGATCCCGACCTCCCCGTCATGCGCGCCATCGGGGTTCGCGAGATCGCGTTGGCCATTAATTTTACGCCTGAGCTTAGCCTCGCCGGCGCACAGGCGACGCGGCGCTATGCCAAGCGCCAGTATACCTGGTTCGCCAACCAGCCCCCGTCTGACTGGCCGCGCTTCACCGAGCCGCTGACGCCCGTGGTAATGCCCGGGGCGCTGGCATTACTCGGCGCGTCGGACTAGCCCCAGGCGATGAACCGCTTGCTCGACGCCGACATCGACCCCGCCCCGCTCGCGGGCAAGCAAATCGCGGTCATCGGCTACGGCAATCAGGGCCGCGCCCAGGCGCTTAACCTCCGCGACGGAGGGTTCGAGATCGTGGTCGGCCTGCGCGAAGGCTCGGCAAACGCAGCCAGAGTCAAGGAGGACGGCCTCGCCCTCGCCACCTCCGCCGCAGCAGCAGCCAGCGCCGACCTCGTCATGCTTCTCGCTTCCGACGAAACGCTTGGCGCCATCTACGTCGAGATCGAGCCCGCTCTTCGTTCCGGTGCCGCGCTCGGCTTCAGCCACGGCTTCGCCATTCGCTTCGGCCTGATCGTCCCCCGCCCCGACCTCGACGTGTGGATGGTCGCCCCCAAGGGTCCGGGCTCGGCGCTCCGCTCGCTGTTCGAGAGAGGTGACGGCATGGTCGCACTGTGGGCGGTGGCGCAGGACGCGACCGGCCAGGCTAGAGGCCTCGCCAAGGCCTATGGTCGCGCCATCGGCTGCGGCCGCGTGGGGCTCATCGCCTCAACGTTCGCCGAGGAGTGCGAGGCCGATCTGTTCAATGAGGCCGCTGTGGTGTGGGGCGCGGTTCCGGCGATCCTCGAGGCCGGGTTCGAGACACTCGTCGAGGCCGGCGTGTCGCCCGAAGTCGCTTATCTCGAATGCGTCGGCGAACTCAAGCTCCTCGCCGAGCTCGTCGAGGCGCGTGGCCTCGCCGGCATGCGCGAGGCGATCAGCAATACCGCCGAATTAGGCGCGGTGCTCGGCGGTCCGCTGATCGTCGACGTGCGCGTGCGCGAGACGATGCGGTCAATCCTCGCTGACATTCGGGCGGGCTACTTCGCTCAGCGTCTCTCCCGAGAGGCCGGCAACGGCTTTCCTCTGCTCAATGCCGCACGTGCCGCTGCCCGGGCGAGCGCGATCGAGCGCGTACGACTGCTTACGGCATGCCCACCAGCGGACGTTTCGCGCTAGACAAACGGCTCATGCAGTCGCAACTGCCGAGCTGACCCCGTAAACGCATTGATCTTCTCTCCGACTTTGCCCGCGAATTTCGCCGCGACATCGGGGAAATCATCAGCGGTCGCGTTCATGGATTTTTTATACCAGCAGTCCGCGGTTGGCGAGTTGGGCGAGCGTGCGGTCGCCGTCTGAGGCGCAGATCTGTTCTACAAGAAAATTTCCAGGTCGCGAAGCTCGGTCGCCTTGCCCTTCATCATGGCTATTGCGGCCATCGAACAACTTTGCGAAATGTTCGGACCGAGGATGAAATTTCCCATGAGAAAGCCCCAATTGATGGATTTCAACCAGCCATCGTCTGATCCGGCAGCGCTTAAATTCGCTCCGAATAAATGTTTCCGCCAAGTCCCGCCGCGTGCGATTTCCGTGCCGCGGTTCGCCAAACTCAACGCCGCCCGAATAACCGCTCGATGTCACCGTGGGCCAGTTTCACCCACGTCGGCCGGCCGTGGTTGCACTGGCCGGAGTTAGGCGTGACCTCCATTTCGCGCAGCAGTGCGTTCATCTCGGCGACCGACAGCACGCGCCCGGCGCGGACCGATCCGTGGCAGGCGATTGTCGCGGCGACGAGATCGAGCCGGTCGCGGAGCGAGACGGCACCGCCGAGTTCGGCGATTTCGGCGGCGAGATCGGCGAGCAGCGCAGCGACATTGGGCTTCCCGAGCGCCGCGGGTACCGCGCGGACGAGCATCGCGGTCGGGCCGAAGCGCTCGATGTCGAGTCCGAGGTCGGACAGGCCGGGGGCTGCTTCCTCGAGTCGGTCGCAATCGACCTCGTCGAGTTCGACAGTCTCGGCAATCAGCAGCACCTGGCGCGCAACTTCGCCGTCGGCGCGGGCGGCCCGCATTCGTTCGAGCACGAGACGCTCGTGTGCGGCATGCTGGTCGACGATCACCAGCCCGTCTTCGGCCTCGGCGACGATATAGGTCTGCGCGACCTGACCGCGCGCGACACTGAGCGGGTGCGCCAAGACGGGCGCGGTGGCGGGCTCGGCACGAGCCTGAGGGAAGTGGGCGAAGTCGAGGCTCGCTTCGCGGACCGTCGGAGCGGCGAAAGCCGGAGTCCCGAAAGTCGAGGGAGCCCATCTCCCCAATCGACCGGGATCCCAATTCTCGCTGGGACGATCGGCACTCGTCGTCCATTGAACCGGCGCGGCCATCTGCTCGCGGGCCGCGCTTCGATGGCCTGATTCCTCGAGCGCCTGCCGCAGCCCCCCGACGATCAATCCGCGCACTGCGGCGGGGTCGCGAAAGCGGACTTCGGTCTTGGCGGGGTGGACGTTAATGTCGACCTCGCTCCCAGGCAATTCGACGAATAGCGCGGCGACCGGGTAGCGATCGCGGGCAAGGAGGTCGCGATAGGCGGCGCGCAATGCCCCCACCAGCAACCGGTCCTTTACTGGGCGTGAATTGACGAAGAGGAATTGCTGGTCGGCCATTCCGCGGTTGAAAGTCGGCAGACTGACCACACCGGTAAGCCGCATCTGCTCGCGAAGATGGTCGATTCCCACCCCGTGCCGCTCGAGCCCGGGGTCGAGCAGCGCCGCAACCCGCGTCGGCGCATCGCTCGGCTGGACCGCGATCGAGCGGCGCCCATCATGCTCAAGGCGAAAGCCTACGTCGGGGCGGGCAAGCGCGAGCCGCTTCACTGCATCGACGCAGGCGGCATATTCGGCGCGGGGCGAGCGAAGAAATTTGCGCCGCGCGGGCACCTTGTCGAACAATCCTTCGACGCGGACACGCGTGCCCGGCGGGATCGCGGCGGGCCCCTTCCCGGCTCGCACGCCATGGTCGATCTCAATCCGCCAGCCATCCGCCCCGCGCTCGCGGCTTTCGAGTGTCATACGCGATACGCTGGCGATCGACGGCAGCGCTTCGCCGCGAAAGCCGAAGCTCGACACTTGCTCGATATGCTCGTCGGGCAGTTTTGAAGTGGCATGCCGCTCGAGCGCAAGCCCCATTTCGGATGCACTCATTCCCGAGCCGTCGTCGCTGACCTCGACCAGGTCGAGCCCGCCCGCAGACAGCCGGATCGTCACCGTGCGCGCGCCCGCGTCGAGCGCGTTTTCAACGAGTTCCTTGAGCGCACTCGCCGGACGCTCGACGACCTCGCCCGCGGCGATGCGGTCGATCAATCCGGAGGGAAGCCTTCTTATTGACATGTTAGGGGATGATAGCCCAAGCCATAGTCTCTCGCGAAGCGCTGATTTCTCAAAGAATAAAGCGCGCTTTCAACGAGATCGGATTAAACGACGGTAAATGGCGCGCCGCCCTTCGCCAAGACACTTCGAAAGAGACCTGAATGTTCTGGACGCGCTGGTTCAAGTGGATGTCGCACGACATGGCAATCGACCTCGGCACGGCCAATACGCTGGTCTATGTGCGGGGGCGCGGGATCGTCCTCAACGAGCCATCGGTAGTCGCGATCGAGACCATCAACGGGGTCAAGCGGGTCAAGGCGGTCGGCAACGACGCCAAGTTGATGATGGGCAAGACCCCCGACCAGATCGAGGCCATCCGGCCTCTGCGCGATGGGGTCATCGCCGACATCGACGTCGCCGAGCAGATGATCAAGCACTTCATTCACAAGGTCCACGGCGGCAAGATGCGCGCCTGGCGCTTCCCTGAGATCGTCATCTGCGTGCCGTCAGGATCGACCAGCGTCGAGCGCCGCGCGATTCGCGACGCCGCGTCGAACGCCGGGGCGAGCCAAGTCTACCTCATCGAGGAACCGATGGCCGCGGCGATCGGCGCCGACATGCCGGTGACCGAGCCGATCGGGTCGATGGTCGTCGACATCGGCGGCGGCACGACCGAAGTCGCGGTGTTGTCGCTTCGTGGCCTCGCCTACACCACGTCGGTGCGCGTCGGCGGCGACAAGATGGACGAGGCGATCTCCTCCTACGTCCGGCGCAACCACAATTTGCTGATCGGCGAAGCTACAGCCGAGCGGATCAAGAAGGAAGTCGGCATTGCCAAGCCGCCAGTCGACGGCATCGGCAAGACTGTCCACATCAAGGGCCGCGACCTCGTCAACGGGGTGCCCAAGGAAATTTCGATCAACCAGGGGCAGATCGCCGAGGCGCTGTCCGAGCCGGTCGGAACGATCGTCGAGGGGGTGAGGATCGCGCTGGAGAATACCGCGCCCGAGCTCGCCGCCGATATCTGCGACCAAGGCATCGTGCTGACCGGCGGCGGGGCGCTGCTCCAGGGGCTCGACGAAGTGCTTCGCGACGAGACCGGGCTGCCGGTGACGGTCGCCGAGGACCCGTTGACCTGCGTCGCACTGGGCACCGGCCGCGCGCTCGAGGAAGAGCAGTTCCGCGGCGTCCTGCAGACCGCATAAGGGACTCGGGGGATGGTGGCGCCACCGGCAGGGTCGCGCCCCGGTTGGTCGAGGCGTGCGCAATATGGGCTGTTCTTCACGCTGATCGCGACGATCGGCGGCGTAATCGTAGGGTTGGGGATGCTTGCGCTGTCGCTGATCGCACCGTCGAGCTACGCGGTGGTGCGCGGCGCGGCGCTCGACGCCACCGCGCCGATTACCGGATCGCTGCGTTCGGTCACCACAACGGTCGGCGGGCTGGCCAGCGGGGCGAACGATTATTGGGACGCAGCGCGGCAGAACGGTCAGCTGCGTCGCGACAATCGCGCGATGTTGCGGCGGATGATCGAGGCGAAGGCGATCCAGCTTGAGAATAAGCAGCTGAAGGCCGCGCTGCAGCTGCGCGAGCATAGCCGCGTGGCGGTGGTGACCGGGCGGATCGTCGGGTCAAGCTTCGAGAGCCCGCGCCGCTTTGCCGTGCTGTCAGCGGGGACCGGCGACGGGGTCGCGGTAGGCATGCCGGTGCGCACCGATGGCGGACTGGTCGGGCGAGTGATCGAGGCGGGGCATTTCGCCAGCCGGATTCTGCTCATCAGCGATCGCGCCAACATTGTTCCCGCGCGGTTGCTTCGCGACGGACTGCCCGTCATCTCGACAGGGCGGGGCGACGGCACGCTCGACGTCCGCCCGCTCGAGGTCGGGCGCAATCCGTTCAAGATCGGCGATTTGCTCATCACTTCGGGGACCGGCGGGTTATACCCGCCGCTGGTGCCGGTAGCGAAGATCATCCGGCTCGACGACGATGGCGCGATCGCCATCCCGCTCGCCGACCCATCGAGCTCTAGCTTTGCGATCGTCGAGCGCCCGTTCGAACCACTCGCCGAACAGGCCCCGCCGCCCCCGCCTGCGCCGCCCAAGAAGCCCAAGGTCAAGCCCTGATGGTCCGCTCGGCGCTCCAGCAGCGATCGGGCGCGATCGGGAAAGGGCCACGCCGTGGTGCGCTGCTCGCGCCCGCCGCGTCGGTTGTGGCTGGCTCGCTCGTCTCGCTGCTGCCAATTGTGTCGAGCGCGGGGTGGGGCCCCGACTTGGGCTTCCTCATGCTGATCGCCTGGCGACTTCTTCGCGCCGACCCGTGGCCGGCGTGGTGGGCGGCACCGCTCGGTTTGACCAACGATCTCGTCACCGGATCGCCGATCGGCCAGTCGGTCGCGCTGTGGCCGCTCGCCATGCTGCTGCTCGACCTCGCCGACCGGCGGACGCTGTGGCGCGATTACTGGATCGAATGGCTGCTCGCTGTCCTGCTTATCCTTGGCGAAGTTTGGTTCAGCTGGCGCGTCGCGGCGTGGGGCGGCGCTCACTTGCCATTCAGCGGGATGCTGCCAACCGCGCTGCTCACCATGGTCGCCTTCCCCCTCGCCGCCGGTATCGCCGGCCTGATCGACCGCTGGCGGTTAGGACGATGAGCAAGTGGCAGCGGATCACGGCGATTCACCAGTCGCTGAGTTTCTCGCGGCGGATGATGTTCGTCGGCGGGTCGCAGGCGGCGTTCGGCGCGCTGCTCGCCGGACGAATGGCCTATCTGTCGATCGCCCAGAACGAGAAATATCAGCTGCTGTCGGAGAGTAACCGCGTGCAGCTGCTCCCAGTACCCCCGCGCCGCGGCTGGATTATCGACCGGAACGGCAAGCCGATCGCGATCAACCGCTCGAGTTTTCGCGTCGATCTCATCCCGCAGCAGATTGTCGACCGTCAGAAGATCGTCGCTGACCTCGCAGCGCTGCTCT
>JANMWM010000201.1:0-5058 GCA_031394005.1 Sphingomonas sp. | reverse complement strand
CGACCTTCGGCGCAAACCTGAGCCAGCACGTCCGCCCTTGTCCAGTCCACGAGCTGACCGACCACATCACCACGCTGGTCGACCATTATCATCGCAGCGACGGTCGGAGGAAGTGATCCTGACCATCGGCGGCACCTTGTTCGCGACGCTGACCAACCGCCTCCTTCTACTGCTTGCCGCCGACCGCGAGCAGCGCGACAGCGCGGCGCGGTTGGCAGGCGCTGAGCGGGTCGAAGCGGCGGAGCGCGGGTTCGAACTTCATGCCGCGACACTGTCAGCGCAGATGGTCCAGCTGTCGAACGCGGTCCAGCGGCTTGCGACCGCGCCGCCTCGCGCGGCGAGGCCGATTCCACTCGACTCATCGCCTACAGCATGGGCGAGGCCTCAAGCGCCAGCTCGACGATCGAGGAAGCCGTCTCGACGATCGTCCATTCGGTCCGGTCGGCCTCGACCAGCGCTCGCGAACTCGACGCTTGCGTCAACCAGTTGCGGCAGGGCGCCTCGGTGCTCAGCGGCGACGTGGCCGCATTTCTCGACGAAGTCCGCGCGGCGTAGCTATTCCGCCGCCTGAAGCGCCTCGAACTCCTCTGCCGCCAGGAACCGCTCGGCATCGAGCGCGGCCATGCAGCCGGTGCCGGCGGCAGTGACCGCCTGGCGGTAGAGCTTGTCCATCACGTCGCCGCACGCGAACACGCCCTCGACGGTCGTGCGGGTGGATCCCGTTGCGACCGCGATATAGCCGTCGGAATCGAGGTCGAGCTTGCCCTTGAACAGTTCGGTCGCGGGGTGGTGGCCAATCGCGACAAACGCGCCCTCGACCTCGATCCGGCTGATCGACCCCGTCCGCACATCGCGCAGGTCGAGCCCGACAAGCGCCTCGGGAGTGCCGCCAGCGACAAATTCGGCGACTTCGCTGTGCCAGATGACCTTAATTCCGGGGTGCGCGAATAGCCGGTCCTGAAGAATCTTCTCGGCGCGCAGACTGTCGCGGCGGTGGATCAGAGTGACGTCGTCGCTGTGGTTGGTGAGGTAGAGCGCCTCTTCCACCGCCGTGTTGCCGCCGCCAATGACGGCGACCTTCTTGCCGCGATAGAAGAAGCCGTCGCACGTCGCGCAGGCCGACGCGCCCTTGCCCTTCATATGCTCCTCTGAAGCCAGCCCGAGCCATTTCGCCTGCGCGCCGGTGGCGATGACGAGCGTGTCGCAGGTATAGCTTGTGCCCCCGTCACCCGTCAGCACGAACGGGCGGCGGGTGAAATCGACGTTGGAGATATGGTCCCACTCGAACCGCGTGCCGACATGTTCGGCCTGCGCCTGCATCTCCTCCATCAGCCACGGTCCCTGGATGACGTCGCGGAAGCCGGGGTAGTTTTCGACGTCGGTGGTGGTCGTCAGCTGGCCGCCGGGCTGGATGCCTTGGACGACCACCGGGCTCATGCCCGCGCGGGGGGCATAGATGGCGGCGGTGAGCCCGGCGGGCCCCGAGCCAAGGACGAGGAGGCGAGTGGAGACGGTTTTCATAGGCCGGGATGTAGGGGCGCGCGGGGCTTGCCGCAATCGCGCGCGGAACCAATATCGGGGGTTCGGCCGCGAGGCACTGGGGAGACAATGAGATGGCTGGCGGATGGACCCGCGATGGCGCGGTGCAGGATCAGATCGACGACACGGTCAAGGACGCGGTGTTGGCAGCGCGCGCTCGTCTGGCGGCTGGCGAAGGCGCGGAGGAATGCGACGACTGCGGCCAGGTGATCCCGAAGAAACGCCGCGCTGCGCTGCCGGGGGTGCGAACCTGCATCGCCTGCCAGTCCGAACGCGACAAGGCGGTCACTCACTCGGCGATTAATCGCCGCGGCAGTAAGGACAGCCAGTTGCGCTGAGCCCGCGCTGCTAGATCCGTGCGATGGCCGAGCGGCGCATCTTCCAATGTGTCCGCAAGGCTTCCCGGACCGGCTCTTCGTAGAAGCGGAAGACGACAAGCGCAGCGACGATGATCAGAGAATATTGGAGAAGGAGCATCAGTTTCTGGCTCGGGAAGAACCACTCCAACAAATGATGCATCGGGCTCGACAATAGGTAGAGCGAGTAGCTCGCCGCGCCGAGCAGAGCCAGCAGCCGCCAAGATAGCACATCAAAAGGCTTGCCGTTGGCGCTAGTTGCGAGCGTGAAGATCAGTGCCGCCGACAGTAGGGTTACGAGCGCTGCGACATGCGGATCGGTCGAAGATGCGAGAGCGATAATCATCGCGGCGATGAGGAAGAGTGGCCATGGCGAAACTCGTTTGCTGCATCCGCTTCGCGTTGCCATTTCGCCAAGACACACGCCGATCGCGAACTCTGGCAGGCGAAGGAGTGGTACCGGGGTATATTCCATCCATGATTGCGGGACAGTCAAGTTCGACACGACGGACGACGAAGCGGTAACAAGAATGAACGTGCCAGAACAAGCAATTAGCTAGAAAACTGCGACTTTCGACGATCGAGTACCAACTTGTTGGGCATCGGAAGAAGCAGGTAGAAAACTAATTCGACCGAAAGAATCCAGGCGGGACCGTTCCAATTATCGAAGTCGAGCTTCCCGGTGATCATCCACTTTTGCACCAAGTCATATTGCGGAGCCGACATCGCATTATTTGAGGTCACGAATCGCCTCACTAGCAGGACGGCTAATAGATAAACCTGGTAGATCCGTGCGAATCGAGCTTCAAAGAATTTCCCGATCGCTTGTGATCCCGTCATGCGACCTGAGTAAACGAGATCGAGAATTAATCCTGACAGCACGAAAAAGAACGTGACACCAGTGTAGCCGTTCAAGAAGAACGTAGCGATCGGTCGAAGGACGATCGGACTGTCGCGAAGGATGAAGACCCCGAATGCAAAAGGACGACGGCAAACGCGGTGAAGAAACGAAGTGACGTCAGCGGGTCAATCACATCGTCCCTATTTCCGCTCTTCAAATGCAACGCTCCAAACATCGCCGCACCGGCGCAGATGGCTCACTCTTCCCGGCAAACCGATGCGAGAAAAGCGTACCGATATGAATTGCGGACCTTTCCGATACCACAGCCGCTTCGCCCCAAAATACAATTGAAGGAATTGGTCATGACAAAACAAGCCACACTCTGCCGGATGGTCCTTCCGGATCACGAGTGCCCGTTCGGCCGCCGCGCCAAGGAGATGCTCGAGGCGGCGGGGTACGAGGTCGACGAGCAAGTGCTTGTAACGCGCGAGGAAGTCGATGCGTACAAGGAGCAGGAAGGAATCTCGACCACGCCGCAGGTGTTCATCGACGGCGAACGGATCGGCGGAAGCGATGATCTCGAGGCTTATCTCGCGCAGCAGGACACGTAAACGCGAGCCAGGTTGCGGAAAAATCGAGCCTCCCTGGCGCGAAGCCGGGGCGGTCAACTGCCCGAACGGCGATGCGTTCCGCGTCCGCAATGATTCATGCTTTTGGCTGTCCGGGAAAGCCTGTCGCGGCCAGCGCCTTGGCGAGGTGCGCGGCATTTGCAGCGGCCATTTCGATGGTTTCCTGGATGACCTTTGGAACCTCGGGCAAATCCTTGAAATCCTTCTTGTTCATCGCCTCGCCAACCCAATAGCAAGCGGCGGCGGCGGGGATTGTCCAGCCGACATCGTTCAGCGCCTGGAACAGCTCGGCCGAAGTGTGATGCGCGCCGTCCTCGTTGCCGACGATCCCGACCAGCACGACCTTGCCATAAGCCGGGGTGCGCCCCTGATCGTCGGTCTCGGACAGGAAGGCGTCCATTCGCTCGCACACGCGTTTGGCGATGCTCGACGGCTGGCCCATCCAGATCGGCGTGCCGAAGATCAACACGTTGACGGCGAGGATTTTTGCGCGGATCGCGGGCCAGGCGTCGCCCTCCCCCTCGTCGGACGAGACGCCGGATTTGATATCATGATCGGCAAGACGGATCGTCTCCGTCAGTTCGACCCCCGCCTTCTTCAGTGCGTCGCCGATTAGCCCGATCATCCGGTCGGTCGAGCTTGGTTCGCCACCGCTGCGCTTGAGGGTGGCGTTTAGGGCGATTGCGGTGAGGGGCACAGGCTTCTCCTTGGATCTGGAGAGAAAACCCGCGAGGCTGGTGCTAGGTCCATTTCATCGAGCCTGGCGATGCGACGTCGCGCCTAGACGAGGCGTGATTGCTTCAGCGCCGCACCGATGAATCCCGCGAACAAGGGGTGCGGATTGAACGGGCGGCTCTTGAGCTCGGGGTGGAACTGGACGCCGATGAACCACGGGTGGTCGGGGCGCTCGACGATCTCGGGGAGCGTGCCGTCGGGCGAAGTGCCCGAGAAGATCAGCCCACCAGCCTCGAGCGCGTCGCGATAATGGGTGTTGACCTCATAGCGGTGGCGGTGGCGTTCGCTGATCTCGGTCGTACCGTAGATCGAGGCGACCTTGCTGTTGCCGCCCAAGGTCGCGGGGTAAGCGCCGAGCCGCATCGTTCCACCGAGGTCGCCGCCTGCGGCGCGCTGCTCGAGGCCTTTTTCGCTCATCCATTCGGTGATCAGGCCGACGACCGGCTCGCTGGTTTCGCCGAATTCGGTGGTCGAGGCGGCGGCGATCCCGGCGGTATTCCGCGCACCTTCGATGCACGCCATCTGCATTCCGAGGCAAATGCCGAAAAAGGGTACTTCGCGTTCGCGCGCAAACCTGACCGAGGCGATCTTGCCCTCGCTGCCACGCTCGCCAAAGCCGCCGGGGACGAGGATGCCGTGAAGCGGCTCGAGCTCGGCGGCGAGGTCGGGACTGTCGCCCTCGAACAGCTCGGCGTCGAGCCAGCGGATGTTGACCTTGGTGCGGTTGGCGAGCCCGCCATGGACGAGGGCTTCACGCAATGATTTGTAGGCGTCGGGCAGGCCGACATATTTGCCGACGACGCCGATCGTGACTTCGCCCTCGTGGTTGTCGAGGCGGTCCATGATGTCGTGCCACCGGCTGACATCGGGCTGCGGCGCCTCGATCCCGAAAATCTTGAGCACCTCGTCGTCGAGCCCCTCGCGGTGATATTGCAGCGGCACGTCGTAGATCGAGCGC
>JANMWM010000199.1:0-9567 GCA_031394005.1 Sphingomonas sp. | reverse complement strand
TCCGCGCGGCGGCGGGCGGTAACGATGATCGCACCGATATCACCCCCCGCGGGCGAGGTGGCTATGGCTTGATTGGCGACGCTTGCCGCCTGATCGCCAGGCGTCGTCGAATTCGACGGAGCGGGCCGCGTAGTCTCACTCGCCGACTGAGCGAGTGCCGGGATAGAGAATAAGCTCACAGCTGCAGCACCTGAAAGCAGGCACACACGAACAGGCGCTACGACGGTGAACATTGAATTCCTCCCCTTTCGGTAGCGGGTTCAGATGCCGTGTTGCTACCTAGAAGTGAACCGCATACTGAAACATGAAGCGACTTTCAACATCGGTTCGAAAAAAAGGGGAATGAAGTGGAGATCTCGTTGTCTAGCTCAGCGAGCACCGGCAAGGCGCCCCGGACGGCGCGCGGCGAGAAAACGCTTGCACGAATACTCGACGCTGCGCGTTTGGAATTCGGTGAAAAGGGGTTCGCCGAGTCATCGATCGTCTCCATCACTGGGCGAGCAACGGTCGCACTCGGCACCTTTTACACGTATTTCGACAGTAAGGAGGACCTATTCACCGCCTTGGTCCGTGACATGTCGAACCGGGTCAGAGAAGCCGTCGCGCCGGTTCTACAGGACGCCGAAGATGCGCTCGATGGGGAGCGGCGAGCGCTTGCGGAGTATCTACGCTTCGTAAAAAGTCATCGAGAAGTCTATAGGATCATTGACGAAGCTCAATTCGTAAATCCTGAGGCGTTTCGGACCCATTACGTCACAACTGCCGAGCGAATATCATCTCGCTTATTATCAGGAGCCGAGCGTGCTGAGCTCAGCGAGAGTGGCGAGTTTGGCCGGGAAGTTGCGGCTTGGGCAGTTATGGGAATGAACGTTTTTCTCGGTATCAGGTTCGGCGTTTGGGGCGATGAGGATGTTGAGGTTGTCGCAGCAGAGGCGAGCCGGCTCCTTCGGAACGGTCTGTCGGCGACATAAGCTCACCTACTTGTGGCAATTCCGCCGGGTCGTCCCGTACGAGTGTCCGCTCATACGGGCTGGACACGCCAAAGCCGCCCTTCCGCTAGCGGCCCAATCTTTGCCGAAAACCAGCTGGTCGGCAACGCGCTCATCGCGGTCATCAGAACCTCGCGGCGGCGATCCCGAAAGCGGACATTTTTCTGGTCGGCTGCTGCGACCTACTAACCACCAAGGCTGACGTTTGTTGAGTATCCAGCGGCCCTTCCGACCAGGCGGCTGGCTTAAGCACGACCTTGGTCCAGCCGTCGCCGCGAGCGTCAAAATGTTTGAAGGCGTTCGGCGCTTCATCGAGCGTTAGAGGACGGGAGATGATCCTGGACGGCTTGGCTCGCCCCGCGTGGATCAAGTTCATGAGCCGTCGGTTATAGGCTTTCACGTTGCGCTGGCCGGTACGGATCTGCTGAGCTTTGAACCAGAACGAGCCAAAGTCGAAGGCCAGCCGGTGGGGAAGATTTCGGACAACATGACGTAGTCGTCCTCTTTCGCCTCGGCGTCGTCGGGCAACACCAAGCAGTAGAAGTCCGCGTAGGGCACACGCAGCAATTCCGCCTCGCCGCCAAGGTAGGGTCCCATGCCGGCAGAGCTATAGGCTGCGCCCGCCGTCTCCGGATTGCAGGTCAGGCAATAGCCCGTCAGTCCTTTTTCGCAGTTTTCGCAGAATCCGCAGGCGACGTTGAAAGGCAGGCAGACCCGATCGTCCTTCTCCACTCGATCAACTCCGGCGCCGACCTCAACGACTACGCCAAGATTTTCATGTCCGAAGACGCTGCCGTTCTTGAAGCTGTTGCGACCCTCCTACATGTGCAAGTCTGAACCGCAGATGTTCGTGGTGGTGATACGGATTACGACATCCGTCGGCTTTTCGATCCGCGCATCATCGACGTTGCCAACACTGACATCGCGCTGGCATTATAGACTACAGCTTTCATTGCCCCGGTCTCCAATGTTGAGCTTAATCTAAAATTGTTCGCGCTATTGAAAGTTGCCGTCGCTCAATAAATACACAATAAAATCAACGATAAATCGTGGATTTTTGGGGCAATTTGCCAATAATGGATTGGCTGGCGATTATGCGTGTAATTTTCGCGAACGAGCGGCCGCGCTAAAGTGCTTCTCACGCAATCAGCGCTGCCGTCTTTTCGCGGAAGGCGAAGAAGCCACGTCTCGCTTCGGGCCAAGCCGCGCTGTCCCATGCTCGGCGCACCTGCACGAGCAAGATGCCCTCATCAGCTAACTCTGCGATCAATTTTTCAAGTGCTGTGCGCCCCGGACCAACTGGCGTGTGCGCGGTGAGGACTGTGCGAACACCGTGGCGCAGCGCCCAGTCGCGAATGGCAGGAGCAGTTAGCTCCGGAAGTTCTTCGCTAGGTGCTCCGAAATGGATAGCAGCGCGATCGCGGGCATCGGCCATAGCCCCGCTAATGAACGCCTGAACGGCGTTGGCGCGGTCGTTCACAATCGTCGCGCTCGCAATCGCAGCCACTGTCGCTGCTTCCAATGGCAGACTTTCAGGGTAGAGGTCATCTTCCCCAAGCATCAGTCCGACAGAGCCGAAAGGCGCCGAAGTTGTTGCCGGCAAGTCCTGCGGCGGGGTGGTCGGCTCGATGAGCGCCTTTGCCGTCGTCGCGAGGCCGGTGGCGACAAACCGCCCTCCCGTGAACCGGACACTATGGTGGGTCGTGGCGAGGTAGGTTTTACCCGCCGTCTGCAGTCCAGCCACCCAGCGCCAAGATAGCGTGTTTGATGCCGGATCGCCGTCGTAGAGCTGACGGTAAAATAGTTCGGCTCCTAGCTGCCATGGCAATCCAAGCGTGAAGATCCAGATGCTGGCAAACCACATCCGCGCGTGATTGTGCAGATAGCCATGATCAGCGAGTTCATGAACCCAAGCATCGAAGCAGTCGATCCCGGTGCTGCCCGAGAGCGCTTGGGCATAAGCCACACGCCATCCGCCAGGCTGTGCGTGCAACGCTGCAACTTCGTTAACATAGCGGTCCCAGATGACCGGGCGAAGTTCGAGCCAGCCCTTCCAATAAGTACGCCAAAGTACTTCCTGCAGAAATTTCTCGGCAGCTGTCGCCAGATGCTCGCTCCGAACGGCTTCGACCACCTCGGCTTCCGTGATCAACCGATATCTTAGGTACGGCGACAGCAACGAGACATTGCTTCGATCTCCTGGCCCGTGATCGAAGTTTCGCGTTTCGGCGTAGCGCCCACCAGCGTTGGGCACGAAAGCGGCAAGCGCGGCAATGCCGGCGGCGCGGGATGGGGTGAAGACCATTATCAATCTCGTACCGGCGAGCGGGCCGCAGCGGAAGGCCCGCAGGCTGGTTCGACTACCCGTCGGACTAAAGTCTTGCTTTGACGCTATGTTACCGGACATTCAGCAATCGGCCCAGGTTTGGACGAACGTGGCACACGATCACTTTACGTCTTGGCTTATGTTGTGCCCGAGCCGGGCAACGCCGCTTGGCACGGACAGCGTGCCAGCAAACACTACCAGCAGCAGGCCACCGACCAGTCCGAAGTTCTTGAGGAACTGCCAGAAATGCTCGCGCGCCTTGCTGTCGCCGGGGCTGAAGAAGTCCGGTTCCCTCCAGAAGGGATGATAGAGGAAGGCCGTCACCACGCAGAAGCCGGCGAGCAGGAAGGCGCCGAGCCGGTCGTGCCAGCCGGCGACGATCATCAGCGGGGTGATCGCTTCGACCGCGATCGCCGCGACAAGCATGATCTTCGCGCCGGGCAGTCCGCCGTTCTGGGTCTGGGCGAGCGACTCCCGCCAGTGCCACACCTTGTCGATCGCGCTGAACGGGAACATCGCGACGAGGCAGACGCGGGCGCCATACCAGACCAGAGTGGCGAGGGTCATGCGGTCACCGGCGGCAGGTCGATCATCATGGTTCCTTCCCGCGCATTGTGCGTTCAGTGGCGAGCGCGGTGGAGTAGCGAACGACAATGAGCAATGGTCACTACGATGTCATCATCGTCGGCGCTGGCGCGGGTGGCGGGACGCTTGCGCTCGAACTCGCACCGACCGGCAAGCGCATCCTGCTGATCGAGCGCGGCGATTACCTCAAGCGCGAACGGGACAATTGGGACCCTGGCGCGGTGTTCGTCGAGGGCAAGTATCAGGCGAAGGAGACCTGGTATGGCAGCGACGGCGAGGCCTTTCACCCCGGTCTCCATTACTTCGTCGGCGGCAATACCAAGGTCTATGGCGGCGCGCTGTTCCGCCTGCGCCGCGAGGATTTCGGCGTCCTGCCGTTGGCCGACGGCATCTCGCCCGCCTGGTCGGTCGGCTATGACGAGTATGAGCCCTATTACACCCGCGCCGAACAGCTGTTCCATGTCCATGGCCAGCGCGGCGCCGACCCGACCGAACCCTCGGCCAGCGCGCCCTATCCGCATGCCCCGGTGTCGCACGAACCGCGCATCCAGCAGCTGGTCGACAGCCTCCAGCGCGCCGGGCACCGGCCCTTTCCCCAGCCGCTCGCGATCTTGCTTGACGAAGCCGACGGACGGGTCTCGCCGACCAGCGCCTGCGTGCGGTGCGACGCGTTCGATGGCTTCCCCTGCCTGACCAACGGCAAGGCCGACGCCCAGATCATCTGCGTCGACCCGGCGCTGGCCCACCCCAACGTCACCCTGATGACCGGGGCCTATGTCGAACGGCTCGAGACCGATCCCGCTGGAATCACCGTGACCGGCGTGGTCGTCAAGCGGGCCGGCCAGCGCGAGACCTATTCGGGCGACATCGTCGTCGTCAGCGCAGGCGCGCTGTCTTCCGCTTTGTTGATGTTCCGCTCGGCCAGCGATGCGCATCCGAGCGGGCTCGCCAACGGCTCCGACCAGGTCGGCCGCAACTATATGCGGCACAATAATGCCGCCTTCATGGCGGTCTCGCTCGAGCCCAACGACACGGTGTTCCAGAAGACCGTCGCGCTCAACGACTTCTACTTTGGCGCGGACGACTGGCCCCACCCGATGGGCTGCATCCAGACGCTCGGCAAGTCGCACGGCGAGGCGGTCCGCGGCGAGGCGCTGCCCGAGGCGTTCACCGGGCTTCTTCCGAAATTGCCGTTCGACCAGCTCGCCCGCCACTCGCTCGACTTCTGGCTGATGAGCGAGGATCTGCCGCGGCCCGACAATCGCATCACCCTTGACCGGGATGGCCGCGTGACGCTGTCGGTCACGCCCACCGGCGGCGAAGCGCATGGCCGGCTGCGCGACAAGCTCAAAGGCCTGCTCGGCCGGATCGACGCCCACCCGCACCTTCTCCCGCGCTCGCTCTATCTGGGCAAGAACATCCCGATCGGCGGCACCGCGCATCAGGCCGGAACGATGCGCTTCGGCACCGACCCGGCAAGCTCGGTACTCGATCTCAACTGCAAGGCGCACCAGGTCGACAATCTCTACGTCGTCGACGCCGGCTTCTTTCCCTCGATCGGCGCGGTCAACCCGACGCTGACGATCATCGCCAACGCGCTGCGCGTCGCCGAGCATCTCAAGGCGCGGCTCGGCTGACGGGGTCGAAGTGGGCGAGCAGCAAGCACGCCAGCCCGCCCACTGCCATCGCGGCGCCCGCAACCGCGACCAGCGGATAGCCGAGCCGCGCACCGATCACCGCGCCGCCGACCGCCGCGCCGATAGCATTGCCAAGGTTGAAGGCGCCGATGTTGATCGCCGACGCCAGGCTGGCGGCCTCGCTCGCCACCTGCATCAGCCGCGACTGGAGCGCGGGCACCAGCGCGAATGTCGCCACGCCCCAGGCGAATATCGTCGCCAGTGCGGGCACGGGAGAGTGCATCGTCGCGGCGAACAGCAGCAGCAGGGCGACGAGCGCGGCCAGCGTGACGATTAGCGTATTGCGCAGCGCGAGATCGGCGAACCGGCCGCCGAGGTAATTGCCGATGGTCAGGCCGATACCATAGATCACCAGCGCTGCCGTGACGAAGCCCTGCGATACGTGCGTCACTTCGGTCAGGATCGGCGCGATATAGGTGAACACGGTGAACATCGCTGCCGAGCCAAGCACCGTGGTACCAAGCGCGACGAGCACCGCCGGGCGCTGCATGACCGCAAGCGCCACCGCGCGGTCCTCTCGTTCCGGCGGAGGGATCGTCGGCAGGGCGAGCTGGAGCGCGATCATGGCGATGAGCCCGAGCCCGGCAATGCCCCCGAAGGCCGTCCGCCAGCCGAGATGCTGCCCGACGAAGGTTGCCAGCGGCACGCCGCCGATGTTGGCGATCGTGAGCCCCATGAACATCGCCGCGACCGCGCTTGCGCCCCGCCCGCGCTCGACCAAGCTGGCAGCAACCACCGAGCCGACCCCGAAATAGGCGCCATGGCAGAAGGAGGTGACGATTCGCGCCGCCAGCAGGACGCCATAGCCGGGCGCGATCGCCGACAGCGCATTGCCGAGCGTGAACAGCCCCATCATCGCAATCAGTAACGTCTTGCGGCCAAGCCGGCCGGTGGTCAGGGTCAGCAGCGGCGCGCCGACCAGCACGCCGATCGCATAGCCGCTGACCAGCAGCCCGGCGTGCGGGATCGACACATGGAGGTCCTCGGCGATGACCGGCAGCAGCCCCATCGGCGCGAATTCGGTGGTGCCGATGCCGAAGGCGCCGACGCTCAACGACAAGAGGGGATAGTTGAGTTTCAAGGGGGTTCTCGACGAGGGGGTTGTGCCCCCAACGTCTCGCGCGGAAGGAAGACCCGATGGATGGTGCCGACGCTTTAACGGTTCAACGGGTAGGGTCGATTCGCCTCAATGTCGCCGACCTTGGCCGCGCCGTGCATTTTTACCGCGCGGGCCTCGGCTTCACGCTCGAGCACGCGCACGCGAGGACGGCCATCCTGTCGCTCGGTGGCGAGCAGCTGATACTCGTCGAGGCACCGTCGGGGGCGGCGCCTTATCCGCCCCAACCCGCGGCTAACGATCCGTGGTTCCAGCACTTCGCCGTTCGTGTCAGCGACATGGACGCGGCCTACCAGCTCCTTGTCGAGCAGAAGCCAATCCCCATCTCGATCAGCGGCCCGCAACAACTGCCGCCAAGCAGCGGGTCGGTGATCGCCTATAAGTTTCGAGACCCCGATGGGCATCCGCTCGAACTCTCCTTCAAGCCCGGCCAAGCGTCGCCCGCGCCATCCGCTTCCCCGTTCGAGGCGATCGATCATAGCGCGCTCGCGGTTACCGATCTTGAGGAGAGCCTCGCCTTTTGGGTCGGCCTGCTTGGCTTCAAGGAGACTGCGCGTGTGCTGAACCAAGGGCCCACGCAATGGCGCCTCGACGGGATTGAGGGCGCGCTGGTCGATATCGTCGTGCTCCACGCCTCCGGCGGCGGGCCGCACGTCGAGCTGCTGCATTACCGTCATCCGGTTTCATCGCGGTCCGCGCGCCGATTTGGGCCCGAGGACATAGCGGCGACCAGAGTGCAACTTCGTGCAACATCTGAGGTAATATCTTCGACGGCGCTCGCTCTGTGGGAGGTTCGACCCGAAACCGCAGAGGGGGAACTCATCCTTGTGGACCCGGACAATCACCTTGTTGAGATGTTGAAAGGGGCGGTAGCGGTGCATGACTGAGGGGTCGGTTTCGGGCGGGGTGATGCGGCGCGAGGTCAACGCCTCGCTCGAAGCGCGCATTGCCGAGCGCGCGCAGGAGCGCAGCACGACCTGGCTGCTCAGCCCCGACTTGCTCGGTGCGCTCAATTCGGAAGGCCATATCACGACGTCAAACCCCGCCTGGCAGTCGATGCTCGGCTGGCCCGAAGCCGAAGTCGTCTCGATGTCGATTTTCGAATTGCTTCATCCTGACGAAGTCGAGCAAACGCGCGATGGTGGATTTGCGACAGGCAGGTCTTTAATCAAGCCGCTAGAAAGAGCTCATCTCGGTGCTTATCATGCGGGAGTCGAAGGGCCTAAGCAGGCTCAGACTGGTGAGAACGTTGGGGGAAGCCGGAACGGTGACAAGCTCAACCTACTACGAAGAAACGATGAGGTTCTACGCAGTCGAAGCTTCCATCTACGCCGCAAGCGGACCGCAAGGTGCCAGGGCAAAATAAATCTCCGGCCCGGTTCCGGCTAACTCCTTTTTGCGGTGGACAGGAGGCGCCGGCGCAGCCGGACACCGGATATGGCGAATTTCAGTTGTTTTTGCCGAAAAGTGGAGCGGGTGAAGGGAATCGAACCCTCGTCGTAAGCTTGGGAAGCTTCTGCTCTACCATTGAGCTACACCCGCATTTCAGAGGCTTAGCCGCCTTTTGTACCTCTGGTTTACAGTTGGTTTTACACTCCGCCGTCTGCCTGCCACAATGGAGGTCCGCCGGTCAACGACGCGATCATGAATTTGGCGATAACCTGACGACATTAGGCCGAAGCACGAATCCGCTCCGCGGGATTGGCGCGTATGGTGGGCTTACGCATAAAGCGCGGTATCGCGGAGCAGTTGTGCCCTGCCGGATACGGGCAGACCATCTATGTTTCATTGACCGAACGAGCCCTAGACTAGTGATCAAAATCTGACACTTGGTACCCTTTTTGATCGGTAGCCGAACGACCGACATTGGGTGGAAAGCGGATGGTCCGCTTTTGGATTTTATTCGCGCAATGATGGTTCCCGACACAGAAGCTTCGACATTTCCGACAGCGAAATAATCTGTCATCGTGTGCCTCTGACTTGATGGGGAGGACGCAATGTCGATCACTCGGAGAACTCTGCTTACCGCCGCGACCACGGCCGCAGCGGGGGCTGCGCTTTCAACAAACGCACAAGCAGATCCCCAAAGTGCTCCAGCGCGGGAGAGACCAAAATCTCCTAAGCCTGATCGCCGGATCGCGACCGAAGAGGCATTTACGACGCCTGCTCTTGCTGACGCCTACAAGGTGCTGGCCCGGACAAAGGGCAGCATCAATCTCGACGTGGCTTTCATGAAGAGTATTTTCGACGAGCCAACGCCAGGCTCAATGCGGGACGAGTTTCGGCGGCGACTTTTGGACTTGGACCAAGAACGATTGGCGATCATGGACGAGAGCGGTGTGGATATGCACCTGCTGTCTCTCACTATCCCCGGCGTTCAAATGTTCGATGCAGATACTGCGATCGACTTCTCTGTTGCCGCAAATGATGCTTTGGCCGCTGCCATTCACCGTCATCCAAAGCGGTATGCCGGGTTGGCGTGTTTCGCGCCGCAATCTCCCGAGCGGACGGCGAAAGAGATGGATCGCGCCATCAGCACACTCAAACTCAATGGCTTCATCATCAACTCGCACACGAACAACGAGTATCTGGATGAGGCGAAGTTTTACCCGATTTTTGAAGCTGCCGAAGCGCTAGGACGTCCGATCTACCTTCACCCCCGTTCGCCTTCGGACGGGATGGCTGAGCCGTTCCGCAATTATCAGATGGCCGGGTCGATATGGGGGTATGCAGCCGAGACTGGGACCCACGCGGTTCGATTAATTTTCAGCGGCTTGTTTGATCGGTTTCCTAAGCTGAAAATCGTTCTAGGTCATATGGGCGAAGCGCTACCTTACTGGCTGTGGCGGTTGG
>JANMWM010000083.1:0-8058 GCA_031394005.1 Sphingomonas sp. | reverse complement strand
TCCCGTCTTGCGGCGCTCGTCACCCAGCAATCCATCCAGGAACAATCCTGCAGAAACTGCCACGCGCTTTTGCGTGAACAACCCGCCCATCCGGATCTTCACATCCCTCAGCGAAAATGCCCAAAGCTCCAGCGTCGTCTCGATCGATGCACCCATCACCACAGCCTCCTACCATGGAGACCCATTGATTCAGAGTTCGCTTATCTATGCAACTGTAATGCTAGGTATATTCCCTTGGTCCTGAGGCACCGAAAGGCGCTAAATGGCCCCATGGTCGCACGAAATACAGTCGATCGAGGCCAGAATGTCGCGGTAAGACCAACGGTTTTCGCGCTCGAAGCTCATCTCGACTCGATTCTCGAGACCGTTCCCGACGCCATGATCGTGATTGACGAGCGCGGCCTTATCCTGTCGTTTAGTGCCGCGGCCGAGAGGATGTTCGGATATAGCGAGGCGGAATTGCTCGGCGAGAATATTAGCACGCTAATGCCGTCGCCCGACCGCGAACGCCACGACCGGTACCTGGAAAACTACCTGGCGACCAGCGAGCGAAAGATAATCGGCATCGGGCGGATCACGACCGCCAGACGCCGCAGCGGTGCCGCGTTTCCAATTGACCTCCACATCGGCGAGGCTCGCGCGGGTACCGAAAAAGTTTACACAGGCTTCATTCGGGACCTGACCGAGCGCCAGGCGACACAGCGCCGACTGCATGATCTTCAAGCCGAACTGGCCCACGTCGGACGCGTCACGGCGATGGGGACGCTCGCGACTGCGCTGGCGCATGAGCTCAACCAGCCCCTCACTGCGATCGCCAACTATGTTGAATCCGCGCGCGATCTGCTTCACGAGCCAAGTGATCAAGTGCTCGGAGCGGTTCGCGAGGCGCTTGATGAATGCGCTGCTCAATCCGTCCGGGCGGGCCAGATCGTCCGCCGTCTGCGCGATTATATCTCTCGAGGGGATATTGACCGGAAGCCTGAAAGTCTGCGGCAACTTGTCAGCGAAGCCAGCGTCCTCGCCATGATTGGGGCCGGCGAGCGCGGCGTTGAAATTGAAGTCGCTCTCGATCCGGAGTGCGATACGGTGCTGGTTGATCGAATCCAGGTCCAGCAGGTCGTTCTCAATCTCGTCCGCAATGCGTTCGAAGCGATGGCGGACTTTACACACCGGCGCGTCCAGGTTTCGTCGTGTCGTGAAAAATCCGGGAAAGTCCGAGTGACGATTGCCGACAGCGGTCCTGGCCTCAATCCAGAACTGGCCGGGCGTCTGTTCCAGCCGTTCAATAGCACCAAGGACCTGGGGATGGGGCTTGGCCTCTCGATCTGCCACACGATCATTCATGGCCACGCAGGTCGGATCTGGGCAGAACCGTCGGATCTTGGCGGCACAGCTTTTCACTTTACGTTGCTCGACGGGGAGCAAGACGAGCATGACCCGACCTGACCGCCTCGTGCATTTGGTCGACGACGACGAGGCTATTCGCCGGTCGGCGAGCTTCATGCTCAAAACTTCTGGTTATACCGTGCGAACCTTCGTTTCGGGCGTCGAGCTTCTCAAGGAGAGGCTATTAGATCCGGGTTGTATTCTGTTGGACGTACGCATGCCGGAAATGGATGGGATCGAGGTCCAGCAGGCACTTCACGCACGCGGCGTTACGCATCCAGTGATTGTCATGACCGGGCATGGCGATGTCGATGTCGCTGTCCAGGCAATGAAACAGGGAGCGGTCGATTTCATCGAAAAACCGTTTGAAAAGGCGGTCCTGCTGGGCGCGATCGAAGAAGGATTTGCCCGGATCGACGATGTCGGTGAGAATCGGACCCGAGCGACCGAAGCCAGGATCATGCTCGAAGTACTGACGCCGCGTGAACGAGACGTACTGCTTGGCCTTGCTCGTGGATGTGCCAACAAGACCATCGCTTTCGAGCTAGGAATTAGCCGTCGAACAGTGGAGATTCATCGCTCCAACCTCATGATGAAGCTTGGAGTGGCGAGTTTTTCCGGAGCTCTGCGTATCGCCTTCGCTGCCGAATTTAGCGAAGTTCAGCAAGTCATGACCGCGGCGGCTAGTGAACGGCCGTAACCCTGAACGGTAGTCGCTCACCGTCCGGCTCCGTCAACGTTATGCATTCGCCGATCCGTATCGGCGTGGCGTCCATGTGAAACAGCATCTCAGAGCCTTGGTCTCGTCGTTCGTAGGTAAACGCCCATCCGTCACCGGTCTTGACAACATGACCCCGCAAGTCCGGCTGGCTGGGCCAGAATCGGCGCACGGTGGCATGCCTGGGAGCGGCGTCGACGAGTTCTTCGTCGATGAAACCGCGCTCACCGAGGGGTAGATGAAGCAAGTAGCAGCGATGAGGCGATCCTCGCGGGAATTGCGGCGCACAGGCAAGTTCCATTCGAATGTCTTTCCAATTCATCGTCGATTAGTGCGCGTCCCAGGCGGTTCGCTGAATAGGGATGATTGCGTATGTGCGGAGCGTCGTCATTTCGACAAATAGGTCGATGATCAAACTGGGAAGCGGTCGCTGGTCGGTCGCGGGTATCGATCGTAGGAGGTAATCTTGGAAAAGGGATATTGGTTGCGCCGCAAAGGCGAAGAGCTTGCCCGAGCATCTAATGCCACTAGCGTTGAAGCGCGTAGCGTCCATTACGATTTAGCCGGACGATATGGTTTAAAGGCTGCGGACATCGAGAAGTTCCCTACCTCGCTCTTGAGCGCAGATGAACGACCACCTCTCTAATGCACCCGTCTTACCAAAGTTAAAGCCGAAACCGGGGGCATCGCTGCCCCCGGTCGCGGTGTTCGCTATTCAGGCCTTGGGTAGCAGGACCGCGTCGATAACGTGGATAACGCCGTTCAAGCATGCGATGTCGGCAGTAACCACCTTGGCGCCGTTGACGGTTACGCCGTGGGTGCCATCGACATGAACCGTCGCGCCGCCAGCGGTGACCGGGTCCATGACCTTACCGGCGACGTCAGCGGCCATCACCTTGCCCGGCAAGACATGGAGCAGCAGGATCGCGGTGAGCTTAGCCTTGTTCTCGGGCTTGACCAGATTCTCGACGGTCCCGGCCGGAAGCGCGGCGAACGCATCGTCGGACGGAGCAAAAACCGTGAACGGACCCGCTCCCTTGAGCGTGTCAACAAGACCGGCTGCGGTAACAGCCGCGACGAGGGTGGTGAAAGAACCAGCTGCAACAGCCGTATCGACGATGTCGTGTGCGGAGTCGGTCATTTTTATTCCTTGTGTGAAGCAGGTCTCGAGAGCGTATAACGCCCTGGACCCAATGATATTACCGGCGTCAGCGGGGTTTCAGTGCCCGCTAACTCCAAGTCCCATCTGCGGGCATCGCGCTCAATACGAGCTTTAGGCCACCTTGCGCTCGAGAAGGCCGACACAGCACCGCGGTCAAGGTGTCGAGGCCAATGGAGGTTCGCCGGGGAGACACTTAAACAATTCGGCGCTTTTCCAGTTTTCGGGCAAGCGTCCGGCGGTGCATCCCCAACCGCCGCGCAGTTTCGGAGACGTTGAAGCCGGTGTCCGCGAGCACCTCGTTGATCCGCTCCCACTCGATCGTTTTGATCGACGTCTGGCGCTCGCCGATCGGCACTTGCGCGTCACCGCTGAGCTTGCCGAAAGCGCGCTCAATGTCGTCGGTGTTTGTAGGCTTGGCAAGGTATGATGTCGCGCCAAGCTTGATCGCCTGCACCGCCGTGACAATGCTTGCATAGCCGGTCAGGACGATGATGATCATCTCGGCGCGGTGCGCGTGAAGCGTTTCAACGCAGGTCAGCCCCGACGCGTTCACCAGCTTGAGATCGACGACTGCGTATTCGGGGGTTCGCGACTGCAGGACGAGATCGACCTCGGCTGGCCCCGACGCGACGATCACTTCATAGGCGCGTCGCTCGAAGGAGCGCTGGAGCGTCCGGGCAAAGGCGGCGTCATCTTCGACGATCAGCAGCAATGGCTTAGCGGTCATCGGCGAGTGCGGCCCCCAGCTGGATGGCGACGAGCGGTAGGCGGATGACGACCTCGGCTCCGGCCCCGTCGATATTGTGCGCGGTAAGGGTACCGCCAAGCTTGCGCGCAACGTTTCCGACAAGGTACAATCCCAAACCTCGGCCAAGTTCGCTTTTGCTGCTGTTATAAGGTTTGCCGAGGTTGGTGAGTTGCTCGGGCGCGAAGCCTGGTCCCTCGTCGCGCACCGTCAAAACCAGCATGTCGGCCGCGCGCGACAGGGCAATAACGATCCCAATGGGCGACACCTCGGCTGCATTGTCGAGCAGGTTAAAGACGGCTTGCTGCAGCACGACGTCGGATACGATCGGCACGTCCTGGCCGAAGAGATCGTCGAAGCGAACCGGCTTGAAGTCGCGCGCCTGTGACCAGTCGGCGACGATCCGGTTGAACAGTGCACGCACCGTCGTCGCCGCCGCTTCCTCGCCGCGCGGGTCGCCCGACGACATCAGGATGCTGGTGACGATCGTCTTGCACCGCTGAATCTCGGCCTGCATGTCCTCGACATCGCGAAGCAGGTCGGGATCGTGCGCGATGGCGCCCACATGCCGCCAGTCGCCCAGGATCACCGACAGCGACGACAGCGGCGTGCCCAATTCGTGCGCCGCGCCCGAGGCGAGCATCCCGATCCGCACGATATGCTCTTCCTCGACCGCCTGTCGCTGGATGGCGGCGAGGCGGATGTCCTGCGTGCGGAGGTTGACGTTGATCCGGGATACGAACAGCACCAGCAGCACCGCGACCAGGGCGAAGCAGACCCACATCCCCTGCACGTGAAGCGCGAACAGGCTGCGGTTGATCGTCGGCGGCAGGGTGATTGGGCGGTAGAAAGCGGTCAGGAGCGCGAATGCGATACTGGTCGCGACGACCAGCATCCAGCTCGACCACCGATCGAGCAGCACCGACCCGAGCACTACCTGAAGCAGGAACAGCGACACGAAGGGATTGGTCGCCCCACCGCTTAGGTACAGCTGGGCGGACAGCGCGGCGACGTCGAGCAGCAGAGCCCCGAACAGCGCTCCATTGGTGATCGGGCCCTTGGACCGTAACAGCGCAAGGCTGGCGGCGTTCAGCAGGACGAGACCCGCAAGGACACCCAGCATCGCCACCATCGGCAGCCGGATTCCGAAGACCGCTTGGGTCAGCAGGATCGTGGCGAGTTGCCCAGCCACCGCGAGCCAGCGCAGCTGCACCAGCTGGAGCATATTTTCGTGACCGGCGGCGTCGATGGTCGCGAGCGCCGGCCGGACCGGCAGGGTGCGGGTCATTCGGTTGCTTCGGCGCCGCGACGACTCGCCTTGATCCAGATGATGAAGCCCCCGATCGCCATGGTCGCGAGTATGAACCAAGTAATCGCATAGGCCAGATGATTATTGGGGAAGCGGATGACGGTCAGCCCCGCGACCGGACCCTTCTCTGTGGTGGCGGTGGCGTCGGCGTCGATGAAATAGGGGACAGTGGCGCCTAGCCCGCGCCGCGCGGCGATCGCGGCAACATCGCGTGAATACCAGCGGTCGGCGGCGGGATCGTTGCTTCGCAGGAAGCCGCCGCGTGGTTCGGTCAGGCGAAGCAGGCCCGTCACGCTGACCGCCCCCGAAACGGGTGGCGGGGCGGTTCGGGCCGGGACATAGCCGCGGTTGATCAGGACGGTGCGGCCGTCGGTTGTGCGCAACGGCGTGATAACCCACCAGCCGGGACCGCGAACCGTCGAGGCCTGCACGAAACTATCGCGCTCTCTCTCGAACACACCAGTCGCGGCGACCCGGCGATAAGCATCTTCCGAGCCGGCGGTGACGGGACCCGGCACCGGCTTCGCCGCCAGCCGCGCGTCGACCTGCGCGATCAGGCTGCGCTTCCATGCCAGCCGCTGGACCTGCCAGCCACCAAGCGCCAGCAACCCCACGATCACGACGATCCACGCCGCGGCGATCGCTGCTCGGGCGCCGCTGCTCCTCACCCCGTCGAGCCCATGTCCATTCCCGGCATCATGTTCGAATTCATGTGATACATCACCCATAGCGAGCCGCTGAGTGCGATCAGCACGATTACGACCGTGAACAGCAGCGCCATGATCGACCAGCCGCCCTGGGCCCTCCGGTTCATGTGCAGGAAGTAGATCATGTGGACAACCATCTGCACCGCTGCGAAGGCCATGATGATAAGCGCCGTCGACTGGCTCGCCAGCGGCCGCGCGATCACCAGCCAGAACGGGATCGCCGTCAGCACCACCGCCAGCACGAAGCCAATGAGATAGTCCTTGCGCGAGCCATGGGGCTCCTCATCCGCATGCTCGGCCGCATGCGTGTGGCCGGCCGGGTCGGCGGAAGCACTCATCGCAGCATTCCCATCAGGTAGACGAAGGTGAAGACGCCGATCCAGATGACGTCGAGGAAGTGCCAGAACAGGCTGAGGCACATCAGGCGGCGGCGATTGGCGGGGACCAGGCCCTTCACCTGGACCTGCACCATCAGCACGACCAGCCAGATCACCCCGAAGGTGACGTGGAGGCCATGCGTGCCGACCAGCGTGAAGAAGGCCGACAAGAAGGCACTGGTCTGCGGGGTCGCACCTTCATGGATGAAGTGGCTGAACTCCCACAGCTCGATACCGAGGAAGGCGAGGCCGAACAGGCCGGTGATCGCCAGCCACGCCTGCGTTACGCCGCGCTTGCCATCGTTCATCGCCAGCATCGCGAAGCCATAGGTGATCGACGACAACAGCAGCATCGTCGTGTTGAGCGCGACGAGCGGAAGGTCGAACAATTGCTTGGGCCCAGGACCGCCGGCGTAGCTGGAGCCCAACACTGCATACGTCGCAAACAGCATCGCGAAGACCAGGCAGTCGCTCATCAGATAGATCCAGAAGCCGAGCATCGTGCTTGACCCCTCGGGATGATGCGGGTCCTCGGCGAGGTGGAACAGGTCGGGGGCGTAGGTGGCGCTCTGGTTCATGCCGTCACTCCCGCCAACACCGCGGTGCGAGCGTCCTCGATCGCGGTCACCTTCGCCGCCGGGATGTGGAAATCGCGCGCATAGTTGAACGAATGAACGATCACGACCGCGACGATCCCGACGAAGGCCAGTATTGCCAGCCACCACACGTACCAGATCATGCCGAACCCGACGGCAACGCTCAGTGCGCCCAGAATAATTCCAGTGCCGGTGTTGCTCGGCATGTGGATGTCGCGGAAGCCCGACGTTGGACGCTCGTACCCGCGGGCCTTCATGTCGGCCCACGCGTCGCCGTCGTGGATCACCGGGGTGAACGCGAAATTATATTCTGGCGGGGGTGATGAGGTCGCCCATTCGAGTGTCCTGCCATTCCACGGATCGCCCGCCTCATCGCGCAGCTTGTTGCGGTCGCGGATACTCACTGCAAACTGGACAAGCATCGCGGCGATGCCCAGCGCGACGAGGAATGCCCCGAAGGCGGCGATAATGAACCAGATCTGCAGGCTCGGATCGTCGAACGTGCGCAGCCGCCGCGTCACGCCCATCAGGCCGAGGACATAGAGCGGCATGAAGGCGAAGTAGAAGCCGACCACCCACAGCCAGAACGAACGCTTGCCCCAGCGCTGGTCGAGCTTGAAGCCGAACGCTTTGGGCCACCAGTAGTTGATCGCCGCGAACGCTCCGAACAGCACGCCGCCAATGATCACATTGTGGAAATGGGCGACCAGGAACAGCGAGTTGTGAAGCACGAAATCGGCCGGGGGAACGGCTAGCAGCACCCCCGTCATCCCGCCCAGCGTGAACGTCACCATGAACGCGATCGTCCACATCATCGGCAGCTCGAACCGCACGCGGCCGCGATACATTGTGAACAGCCAGTTGAAAATCTTCGCGCCCGTCGGGATCGAAATGATCATCGTGGTGATGCCGAAGAAGCTATTGACGCTCGCGCCCGATCCCATCGTGAAGAAATGATGCAACCACACGAGGTAAGCCAAGAGCGTGATGACCAAAGTCGCGTAGACCATCGAGGTGTAGCCAAACAGGCGTTTACGGGCAAACGCCGGCACGATGGC